>SLMM01000155.1 GCA_007133565.1 Bacteroidales bacterium | reverse complement strand
CTGCCCCTATGAGGCTGGTAACCCCGACTGCCTCCCTCCAGTCCACTATATCGGAACCTCCCGGATAAGAACCAAGAGCATATTCAAACTTCCTTATATCCGACTGCTCGTCATGGGCAGTAATGGAAAGATGTATCCTGGCACCGTCATTGGTATAATAGATGTTTTCCAGCAGTGTGCCAGTCCCTGTTGTACCTAATGATCCGCCCGTGCCTGACAATTCCGGTTGCCAGACCGGTGAGGTGGCAGACAGAACAGACCGGTAAGGCAGCTTCACGGTTGGTGCGGATGGCGGAGGCACGTCATCATGAAGCTGTTCGCCGGCAGACGTGCTTGTTCCACCGGGACGAACCCTTAGGCTTACGGTAGTTGACCGGATAGTGGTATTGCCCCCGCTCCCCCTGGCACGTAATGAAATATTATAAGTATTCTCTCTTTCCCGCGAAGATCCAACTGTTTCTTCATCTTCAGCCATCAGTGAGGAGGCTTTTCTCCAGGTATAGTGCCTGAAGGATTCCAGTTTGCCGGCCGAAGCAAACTGGCCAGACCCTGCATCACCCGATGACGGCTCAATCAGGTAACTGGTCTCAGCAACAAAAAGCGGATGATTTGCCTGCCACTGAATATCAGTCCAGTTGCGGGCTGTAAAGAATATGCCAAATAAGCCGGGGTCCCCGGGTGTCAAAACAAGGCTGGATATTACCGGAGGCTCAAGCATCTGTACCAGTTCACCCCGAAGCGCAGCCAGTTCAGATGAGGCATCTTCCTGCGAAATGACTGAAGGTAATGAGGGCCTCGGGTCAAAAACAGTCATTTCCGGAGCAGTTAGATGGATAGAAGTTTCTGCAACCTTTTCAGGCAATTCTGCCCGCAGGGCAAAATATTCTTCAACCATGCCATACAGCGTGGCAGTTATCTCGGCCTTGAGGGTGTAGAGAATATCCAGGGAGGCTGTGAAAGAGGAATGCATTAACAAAAGCGGCGGGAAGATCTCATCATATGTCCCTTCCATTTCAATTATAAGGTTCTCTGCAGCCTCGATATACAGTTCCAGTTCATTTTTTCTTTCTATGTCTACCGGGTTGTTACCCAGACTCATGAGTTCCAAGATGTATGTTGAACGCCAGGAATATACAGCCAGTATGTATGCCGAATAGAAATCCTTTACGGCCTCAACCGCCCCGGTATAGTTTTCAGAAAGGTAATGGAAATTAGGCGCCGCTGAATTCCCGGCTGACAGCAGTCCCCTCTGAACCTGAAATGTTTGTCCCCCGAACATATCCATCGGCCCACGTCCCGGTTCTTCATCAAACGGCCCTCCGAATCCCGCTCCTGGAACCATGTAATCACCAGGCGAGCCTGGAGTGGGTGGTACCGTCCTTACTGTTGAGAACCCGATCCGTTGTTCAAAGCTATTGCCCAACACATTGACACATGCATCAAGGAATATGTGGCTTACCAGGCTCTCCCCTTCGATGGTCATCTCCAGCTCCCTAAGGCTCTCCAGTGTCTTGGCAATTGCATCCTCATATTGCTCCATCTGCACTTCAATGCTCTCCTGCATGTATTCCAGCAGGTCAGCCTCATTTCTTTGTGCAACGCCTTGATCCACCGTTATGGTCGGGTTTTCACTTACCTCAAGTCTTTCAGGATCGCCCGTTACCGTGCCCCTGTCCCAGGTAAGCGGGTTCTGAAGTTCACGTGCCAGTACTTCAGTGTAGTCACGCAGTTCCACTGTATGATCAATTGTAGACCTCAACCGGCCCGATATTTCACCTCCGATATCAGACACATACGCGATCTTTTCATTCATTGAATTTCTCTTCTGTTCAATATGGGCGTAATCCTGTATCCTGACATCAATATCCTCCATCAATCCTCTCACAAACTCAGCACGTTCAAGTGCGGCAAGAGCTTTATCAACATCCGCTGCTGCCTGCCTGGCAGTCCGCTCAATACTTTCTGCCTGCTCGCGTGCATCGGCTATCATCTGTTCGAACTCGGGGTCTGAGCCCTTTCCTGCTTCCCATCCGGCTGAGCTGTATGATGCCCAGGCCGATACACCACCATCCCACAGAATCAGGTCCACGTTAACGTTGCCCTGTGCATAAAGGAACCTCTCACCTCCGGTACTGATCAAGGCGCCCATCAGGGAGCCCTGAACACTTGCACCGCCCGCTGAAACCGTAGCACTGATATTCCCATAGGCACCGATATCCTTTGTCTGCTCATAGTACCACACGGAGGCATCCAGGGTGCCCTCTATCGTTATTATCCTGCTGCTGTAGGAGGCGGCTATATTCAGATTGGCAAGCAGTCCGTCATTACACACAATAAAATCAGAGGAAGTTTCAACGATAAAGAAATTTATATTGCTTTCGCCATATACCGCCCATAAAACAGGCGGATCGCCCGGCCCCGGTTTTGCAAAAAACCCAATGATCGCTCCCCCATGAAGGGCCGGTTTATAATCTATCGCCAGGCTGCACAGCCCCTGCACCATCGGATCCTGGCCGGCACCATATGTAACATGAAGCGATTTGAATGCTTTCAGCCTTTCACCCTGAAAGAACAGTTCAGCATTCACATGAAGTGAAGTTGCTCCGTCGGTTATTTCCAGAAACACCTCTCCGTCGATATAGGCGTTGGGGTCGCCTATCAGTCCCGCTGCCGCGTAGAGAAACACTGCAAACCGGGTTCCCTCCCTGTATTCCGGCGTTTCAAACCTGGGGTGAGTCGGGTATTCCAGTCCCGCCACCCTGCGAACATCATTGAAATCCTGCTCCCGGGGATTATAATAAAATCCACCCCCAAGGCCCTTCAGGGTAATGACCTGCGGGATGATCGGTATTCCCGGGTCAACACCGGCCTTCACAAAAAGTCCGAAACTCAGCTCATCATTGATAGTGGATATTTTCCCGGCGACTCCTATATCAATACCCTTGTCATCAAAACCGAACTGTCCTTTTCCCGCCACGCTGAGGCTGAATCCGCCAATTGTTTGATAAGACATGCTGACATTGATGGAGGCGGCAGGAACAATTATCTCCGCATGTTCTATCTGGAGAGAAATACCATCTTCCGTACGATAAAACAGGATCCTTTCCACTCCTCCGCCATAGTTATCTCCATCCTGGCCGGTGAGGGTGATACCGGCTTTTGTAATCAACAGATATTCCAAGACCTCTATTGTAGTGGTTGCAGGATTATCAGGATCAGGAGCTTCACCATTATCTTCATCAAAATCATCAACAACATCGTCTGCTATTATTGTCCAGGTTTGAGGCGTTTCGTATTTCTCATATTCAAAACTCCCCAGGGAGAGAGTGACAACATTCATAAGTGAGGCTTCAAGTCCCCCGGTAAACCTGCCGAATTGAACATGATCAGGCACGGATGAAATCCTGAATCCCTCAAAAGCGGCCCTTCCGGAAAGCTTTGGCAGGTTAATCCCGGCTTCGCCTGCTATCTCAACCACGAATCCTGGTTCATCCTCGGGCATGGTGACCATCATGATGTCGACCGAGAAGAAGCCGGCACTGAATCCGAACAAAACCCTCTCTTCTGGCGGCCTTTCTGCTGTAACAAAATTTTCGGTTATATGCCACGACAGTCCGTCATCATAATTGTACCTTAACCCGTGCCTGCCGTCATCCGTGATATTGGTTGATTCGCCAAATCTGATAATCTTAGGGGTATCGTCGTCATCAGGTGAATCGGAATGTATATGAAGTTCGGCAGAGGCATAAAACGTTGTATTCCTCACATTACTGAAATCAATATCAAGAGCCGCAGCAGTCAGGGCAAAGGTCGCTATGTCGCCGAAATTTATCCGGGCACTTCCCTCCTCTTCGAACCGGAAACTGGGCCCGCTGGGTATTATTTCAACTCTGTCCGCCGTCTGCGCTATTGTTACCGAAAAGTCGGAACTTGCCGCAAATGGTTCAGGAAGCGTGGCATCTCCCTGGACGGTGAACCTCAGGCGATTTTCGTCAGTTATCCCAAATATCAGGCCTGTAAGAACCAGGTGGCCGGCAATCAGGTCAATTGTTTCATCTTCTTTGAGAAGATTGATGTCAACTGCATCGCCGATGGCAAATGACCCGTCGGTCCCTATAACCATATTGGCAAAATCGGCCCGCCTTTCAAGCACTTCCAGGAAACCGTCAAAGCCCATGTAAAAAACGCGGGTCTCACTATTGTAATCGGGCCTCACCTGGTCAACCCCTATTATGACCCTGCCTTCGAACAGAGAAAACTCCTGCCTGCTTGCCTGCACCTCAACACCCCCCACTGCAATACCGTTTGTCCCTAAAGTCAGCTCGTGCACAGTAACAGAAAAATCATCGCCCAGAAGCTCCGGCAGTGAGATTGTGCCTGACAGGCTGACGGTAAACTCCTCACTTGACGCAACAGCTCCAGCCTCTGTCAGCCAGAGCCTTGCATGTGATATCGCAATATTGTCGCGCTGCAGCCTGTCGAGGTCAAATACAAAACGCCATTCCTGGTCGAGTGCTTCGGTAATATCATATATCGATTCAAAGGGTATGAATGACAGACCCCCTGTCTCCTCATCGCCGTTCTCATCGCCGTCCTCACCACCGAAAAGGCTGCTCTCCAGGGTGCCCCTGAAACCGAATCCCCTCTCCTCTCCGAAAGAGGCGGTGGCATAGAACAGGTTTATAATAAGTGCATCATCCTCCAGTCGCAGCGATGATAAGGTGTCGGCGTTTGAAACGGGATCACCCACCGAGAAAGTAACCTGTTCGAACCCGCTGGTGCTGAACCGCAGCTCATCCATATTCACCTCCAGTCCCCCAAGCGACTCCGGAAGCTCCAGCCTGGCGCTTGCCGTCAACGCAGCAACCCCGTTATCCCTTCGCTCATAGGCAAGCCCGGTAAGAGATACCGGAAGGTCAGGTACCCTGAACGGATTATTTTCAAGTTCCACTCCGATACTTCCGCCAACGATCTCGTAGGCGCTGTTGACTGTAACTGAAAATTCGGTAAGGAAGATTGGAGGCTCCTGAACGCTTTCTCCTTCAAGAGCCTGGAGAACCAGCTTGACAGATTTTCCAGGCTTGGTCCTTAATGTCCGTCCATCATCACCGGAAGTAATCTCCACCACAAGTTCACCGAAATCAGGACTATCCGGATCATCATCCCTCAAAACCAGGTAGGCAATATCCATGTCGGGCAATCCAAGTTTATCAGGTATGGGCAGTATCCCCAGAATATCACCCAGTCCGAGTCCCTGCTCGTCATACCAGGCAATCAGCAGGTCATCCCTGTCCTCTTCAATCCGATGGAGCTGAGCTGCACCGCTGGTAACGGCATACGTTCGCCAGTCAAAGGAGAAATTATCTACAAAGGAAAGACTGAGTCCCAGAAACTCCAGCTTAATATCCTCCTGTTCAGGGTCGTCAGTCTCTTCAGGCTCTTCGGGCACCCCATCCTCCGTAAGTTTCTGGGCCAGGTGCACGCTTGCTGTACTTTCGCCTGTAAAGGATATACCATCCCTGTCCAGTACCACTCCGATTCCCTCAAGGTTTAGCCTTATAACGTTAGTTTCAGCCGGCACCTGCTGTCCGGCAGGCACCATCCTCCATTTAACGGGCAGGAAAAGCAACTCAAAGGCAAAACCGTCATCTGCATCCCCGCTGCCATCGGTGTAACCGGTGGTGATCACAGCCTGTCCATCCTTTATCTGGAAATCATCCAGTCCGATGACAAGGTCATCAAAATCCACCCTGACAAGCACCTGTTCGGTAACCTGCATATCGCCCCGTGCCCTGAGAGTCAGCCCCTCCCTGTCAAGACGCGCCGAATTGACAACAAACGTAAAGAAGGGGTCTTCGGCACCGGCCG
>SLMM01000170.1 GCA_007133565.1 Bacteroidales bacterium | reverse complement strand
CGCTGAACCTCGAATGCGTACTTGTTGAGTCGGGCATTTTCGGCTCCACCAACCATTTTGCCGGTAAGATAGTCGAAACTCATATTGATACCGATAAGTTAAGAGACAGCGGCGATTACACAACCTTCGACATCGCGGCGATCAACCCCCTGATCTATATAGGCGGCGCCCGCGAATACCGAAAAATAGGTGAAAAAGCCGGTGATGCATATACTATTGGGAAAAAGTTATTCCAATAAGGCTGATTACCAGTAAATAGAATTCCTTAACTTCGCATCATTTAAGTGATACTGACCTTGCAGTATTTACAAAGGCTCGTCCAATACCTGATTGAGCTGGAATCTATAAGCAAAACCCCTAAAAGTGAATTTGTTAAAAGCAGACTTTTGACTGCCGCTACCGAACGGTACTTCCAGTTAGCGATTGAAACATTTATCAACAGTTGCACACCTCATTTTGTTCCCCGGCACCGGCCATTGTCAGAATATCCTGGGCTCAAAACCGGGAGGGTTCAGAAGGTAAGCACTATCGCCCGTGGCCTTTATCGTGTATAATCCGGCGTTCTGTGCCTGTATATCAGAACCAGCGTGCGCTGTCAGGAAAGCAACACAGCCACGAACATGGCGATCTCTGTAGGCCGGGATCCAGGTTTTTATCTTTTTCAGTTTTCGAAGAAATGTCTTCACATCACCAGGACGCAGGGCGGTCTTCACCTCGATTACCACCAGATCCTTATCATTATATGCCACGATGTCAAATTCAAAGTTCTCTGTGCCGGCAGTGCCCTTCACCCTCTCGCTTGTATAAAATACCTCGATCCCCGCTTCCCTGAAGATCCTGATCACCGAACCTTCAACAAGAGATTCTACCAGCCTGCCCCACTGGCTGTTGAACAGATCAGACAAATCCTTGATCTTTTTGTCAGTTTCCGCGAACTTCTTATCTGTTTCCTTAAACTGTTTATCGGTTTCCTTAAACATCAGCCAAACCTTCTCAAAGGTCATAGGCTCATCGCCATAAGCCGACAAAGGTTCCTCCAGCTTGCCGGTTCCTTTTACATTCCTTTTTCGTGACATTAATCAATTACTTTACAGCTAATTTACAAAAAACGGGAAAGAATTAAAAATAGTCTCACCAAGAAAACCAAATTGAAGCTTATCGCTGCAACAAACAGCAAAAACAGAATCAAACTATTACCTACTCCATTCCGAAAATAAGCGGAAATGCAAATACTACAAACAGAACCCAGAAAAGGTAATACTTCAGGTACTCTGCGGTGGTGGCTTCAATACGGCTGATCAGGCCGTTATTGAAAAGAGCCCGGTACAGGTCGCGGGCAATCAGGATGAGGTTTATGAATACAAGAATATTGGAACCAAGGACGGCAATCCTGTTGGGTGTAATACCAAACTCACCAAGCCGGTAAAAGATGGCTGACAGGGCAACAATATTTATTATCAGTGCTACTGTCGCTGTCAGGAACAAAACCCGGAGGCTGAACCGCCGGGGTTCAGCTCCTTTTGTTTCAGTGGCAGCAAATACAATCAGGGCTGTTACTGCCAGCAACATAATATTAAATACCAGTAAAAAATCCCGGTCACTATAGGGATTTAGCCCGGAAAAAGGAATGCTTGCCAGGAAAACAATAAGGACGAGCAAAACTACCGGGGTGAAAACGGTCGCCATCACAGGTGCGATCCTGCTGCTTATCCCGGGAAAGCTTTTAATTACAAAGAGGGTAATGACCGGAGCTGAAACCAGTCCCCAACCCACCAGGTAATCCGAATAAAGAGCCTCTAAATTAATGTCAATGACTGAAAACATGGTTATTGTCATAACGGATATAGCAATACCGGCAATGAGTGTTATGGCTCCCATAATTGCCATATCGCCATTATGCTTTATAAATTCAATCCGGCTTTTTATGCTTGAGATATTGAAATTAACACAGACTATCCCATAAATACACCACATCAGGAGAGGAAGGTGGATCTGTGCCAGGGTAACGGACTGGCTCCCCGGTTTTGATGGCAGCATGTTGATATACAGTGCCGGGATCAGGAATAAAAGCACTACAACTGTCAATTGCTTGCGACTGATTCCAGGTCCTGTCAGTAAAGTGTATAAAGTAAGTCCGAAAAAGAAGATAATGGCGGCATTTCTCTCATAAAACTGGTAACTGGCCGGTTCAAACCCCAGCAGCAATGGAATATGTATCAATAGTCCGGCAATAATGCATGACAGCACCAGCAGGGCAATATCCTTAATCTGCAGCTGTTTGAATTTTTTACGTTTTACGGCAGTATCAAGCCTGGCTTTCCAGAATGCAGCCGCCGGCTGATCCTTTATCTCGTTGAATATTTCAGAAAATGCTGCTGAGAACTCTTTACTGTCCTCATTATAAAGCTCTTCTAGCACCGGGGGATTATTGATGTTATTCCTGATTTGCTCCTTCATGTGATTGATATTAAACATAAAATCTTTGACCCGCTTTTCCCATCCAGATGCACCACGCCCTTTAGTAAATTGGAGATAGTGCCTGCCGGGCCAGAACAATCAGTTGAAGTATTACAAGGGAAAGCTCCGGCAAAGCTCGGAAAACTTCTTTTTGGTTGTACATTCCTGCCACCACATTTTTATAATAATGCCATAGTTTTAAGCATTTTTAAGCAAACAGGGGCGAGTAATAATTATTGGATTGCCGGCGCCCGGAAATTTAATAGTCCTCTAATTTCATAATTGTCAGGCCAGAGTTATTGTGTTTTTTATAACTTTGTGTTGATATTTTAACAAAAACATCATCATGACAATAACCCAGGCGGTCGACAGGCTTATTTCACAGTCTCCTTTCCTGGAGGAGGCGCTGACCGACAACATTATCAATGTATCGTCACTGGCAAGGAACATGAAGCCGGACGTGGAAAAAATGCTTAAGAAGCCGGTGCAGGAGGGAGCCATCGTGATGGCTATAAACAGGAGGGAACCCGGATATTATTTCAAGATAAGCAGGGGGATAAAAACTTTCATGAGCAGGCTGGGAGACATAATCGTGCGGTCTGACCTGAGCGACCACAGCTTCGGGAACTCCCCCACCCTCCTCTCATGCCAGAGAAGGCTTATGGACGAGATCGGGCCCGGAAAGAATCTTTTCTGCACCTTTTCCCAGGGTGTTCATGAAACCACGATTGTCGCCAGCAACTCACTTGACCCGGCAATAGAAAATATATTCAGGGATGAAAAGCTTCTTGCAAGGAAGAGCGGACTGGGCTCTGTTACGATCATGCTGCCGGAGAACAACACCGAGATATCAGGGGTGTATTACTTCATACTTAAATCCCTGGCATGGGGTGGCATAAACATCCTGGAGATAATTTCAACGACTAACGAGGTAACGATTGTAGTCGAGGAAAAGGATATGCACAGGGCATTTCCGCTGCTGCTGGGACTGAAGAAACCGAATATCTGATGTAATTTTGCCTCCGGAACCTGTCCCGGTGGCAACCGTACTGACAATAATTTTCAAGACAATGGTAAATGAGAGCTCTATATATGAACTGATAAAGAAGAAGGTACTGGTACTTGACGGTGCCATGGGCACCATGATACAGCAGTACGGGCTGGAGGAAGGGGACTTCAGGGGAGACAGGTTCGCCTCCCACCCTGGTTCCCTCAAGGGCAACAATGACCTGCTTAACTTAACCAGGCCAGGTGTAATAGGTGAGATACATAATAAATTCCTGGAGGCTGGTGCCGATATCATCGAAACAAATACATTTAACGCCAACGCCATTTCGATGGCTGACTACGGGATGTCACACCTTGTAAGGGAAATGAACACGGCCGCGGTTAAGCTGGCCAGAGATGCTGCCGGGTCATATACAAAAAAGGATCCCTCAAAACCAAGGTTCGTTGCCGGGGCAATCGGTCCGACAAACAAGACAGCCAGCATGTCGCCCGACGTGAACGACCCCGGGTTCAGGGCCGTCTCCTTCGACGGGCTTAAGGATGTATATTACGAACAGGCTGAGGCCCTCATGGAAGCCGGGGCCGACATCCTGCTGGTTGAAACCGTGTTCGACACGCTCAATGCCAGGGCGGCGCTGGTCGCCATAAAGCATCTCTTCCGCGATAAGCAAAAATCCCTCCCGGTAATGCTCTCGTTTACAATTACCGACGCAAGCGGACGCACGCTCTCGGGCCAGACACTGGAAGCCTTCCTCTACTCAGTTTCCCATTTTCCCCTGCTGAGTATCGGACTGAACTGTGCCATGGGTGCAAAGGAGCTCAGTCCGCATATCGAAGAGCTGAGCAACCGCACCGGTTTTTATACCAGCCTTTACCCGAATGCGGGACTGCCAAACCAGCTTGGAGAATACGACGAACTGCCCGAGGAGATGGCGGTTTTTATTGAAAAGTTCCTCAGCAAAAAGCTTGTCAATATAATTGGCGGCTGCTGCGGCACCACACCACAACATATTGAGCTTTTTGCCAGGCTTGCTGCAAAAGCTCCTGTACGGGTGCCGCCGGCCACAGAACCTGCTTTGAGGCTGAGCGGACTGGAGGCGCTGCCGGTGTTTGCCGGAAGCAATTTCATAAATATCGGCGAACGAACCAATGTAGCCGGTTCGAGGAAGTTCGCGAGACTTATAAGGGAGGAGAATTACGGCGAGGCGCTGGCCATTGCCAGGCAACAGGTTGAAAACGGCGCGCAGGTGATCGACGTGAACATGGATGATGCCATGCTCGACGCCGAAAAGGCGATGGTGAGGTTCCTGAACCTGCTTGCCGCTGAGCCCGATATCGCCAGGGTGCCGGTAATGGTAGACTCATCGAAGTGGACCGTTTTGCAGGAGGGGCTCAAATGCCTGCAAGGCAAGGGTATTGTCAACTCCATCAGCCTCAAGGAGGGTGAGGAGGTTTTCCTGGAACAGGCATCATACATAAGGGATATGGGCGCTGCGGTGGTGGTTATGGCGTTCGATGAAAAGGGGCAGGCCGACACCTTTGAGCGCCGCGTTGAAATCTGCCGCAGGGCTTATGAATTGCTCACCAACAGGGTCGGTTTCCCCGCGGGCGACATAATATTTGACCCTAACGTGCTTACCATATGCACCGGGATGGAGGAGCACGACAACTACGCGGTCGATTTCATCAGGTCGGTCGAATGGATAAGGAAGAATCTTCCACATGTCAGCGTAAGCGGAGGGATCTCGAACCTTTCGTTTTCCTTCCGGGGAAATAACCGGGTTAGGGAGGCCATGCACGCAGCTTTTCTCTATCACGCCATAAAGGCGGGGCTTAACATGGGCATTGTAAACCCCCAGACGCTGATGGTGTACGACGAGATACCGGCCGCACTTCTTGAGCTGGTCGAAGATGCCATATTCAACCGCAGGAAGGATGCAACACAAAGACTGGTGAAGTTTGCAGAGGCGTCGGCCGGCGATGACGGCCAGCAGCAAAAGAAAACTGCCGCCTGGAGGGAAAAGCCGGTTAGGGAAAGGATAATTCATGCACTGGTCAACGGACTGGACGAATTTATTGAAAAAGATGTGGAAGAGGCCCGTCCCGGATTTGAGCGGGCTCTTGACATTATAGAAGGACCGCTGATGGAGGGGATGAACGTGGTGGGCGACCTTTTCGGGGAGGGAAAGATGTTCCTGCCCCAGGTGGTTAAGAGCGCCAGGGTGATGAAAAAGGCTGTTGCATACCTGCAGCCGTTCATTGAGGCTGAAAAAGCTGAGGGCGATACCCGGGAAAATGCCGGCAGGGTGCTGCTGGCGACAGTAAAGGGCGATGTGCACGATATTGGCAAAAACATAGTGGCGGTGGTGCTTGGCTGCAACAATTACGAGGTGATCGACCTGGGTGTGATGGTGCCGGCCGAAACCATCCTTGACCGTGCGGCAGCAGAAAAGGTGGATG
>SLMM01000017.1 GCA_007133565.1 Bacteroidales bacterium | reverse complement strand
TGTTAACTTGATTAATTTTAGTGACTTTCAAGGGATAACTAGTTGATTATAGGCTTTTTTAATCTGGATTCTATGCATGAGATTGCAATGGTTGAAGATGTTTTGAGGATAGTTGAGGAGGTGGCCGGGGAGAACGGTATGAACCGTATTGACAAGGTAAATGTGGTGATAGGCGAGTACCTTATGGTGAAACCTTCCCTTTTTGAGTTTGCCTTCATGGCTGCCAGGGAGGGGACCAGGGCTGCCGGGGCGGGGCTAACTATCGAAACCGAGAAGGTGAAACTGGAATGCCCCGGCTGCCGCCATCGTTACAGTCCACCAAACATTAATTTCAACTGTCCCCGCTGCAGCAACCCAAGCCCCTTGATCATAAAAGGGAAAGAGATGTATGTAAAAAGTATTGAAGGGGATGACACCTGCAGGTAAGGCTGCATAGATGCAGTTGCATGATTAAAACGGCACTGGCTGGCCCGGTGCCTGATTATCGGGATATAAACGGCAGGGTATTGATTGATTTATAAAAAAATAATAAGCTATGGAAATCAAGGTAATGAAAAGGGTGCTTGACCGCAACAGGGATATGGCCGGCCGGGTCAGGGACCGTCTGAACAGCAGCAATGTGGTCATGATAAATATGATCAGCTCGCCGGGAGCCGGCAAGACCAGCATGCTGGAGCATATTTGTGACCAACTCGGTGATAAGATGCGCATTGCTGTTATTGAAGGCGATGTGGCAACTGACCGGGATGCACAGCGGATTAGAAAATACGAAGTGCCGATAGTGCTTATTAATACCGACGGGGGCTGCCACCTCGATTCCAACAGCATCGACATCGCCCTGGGCGAGTTTGACCTCGATAACCTCGATGTGGTATTTGTAGAAAATGTCGGCAACCTGGTCTGCCCCTCCCATTTTGACCTTGGCGAGACCTTCAAGCTGGCGGTTGTCAGCACCACCGAAGGAGATGACAAGCCTGTAAAATACCCGATGCTGTTCAGGGAGGCCAGGGCTGTTGTGCTCAATAAGACCGATCTGATGAGATATACAAATTTTGATCACTCCTCATTTCTCTCCGGACTGAGGGAGGTAAGCAGCTCCGTTCCGCTGTTTGAACTTTCCTGCCGCACCGGTGAGGGCCTGGAAGAGTTTATGGGGTGGTTGCTTGAAGAGACGGGCAACTGATTATGCTTGTTTGACTGACCTCAGGCTGAAGAGGACTTCAGTCAGTCCGTTTCAGTATTTCAGCCTTGCGATGGCCGTAAGGCAATGAGCCACCCTCCTGCTCCTTGAGTAACTTCCATGCCCTGGCAATGATTATCTCTTCAACATCATCCTTCTCGCACGGGACCTCCACAACGTACTCTTCAAACGCATAGGTGGCAATATTGAGTTTTACGATAGCTTTTCCCATAAACAGATTCTTTTATCCCTGGTAATTATATATTCTCAAAATTAGGTCTTATTTTTGATATTGTAATAATCTGGCTAATCACAAAATCAATAAGTACTATGGCGGCATATGTTATAGTTGATGTCAAAATAACCGATCCTGAAATATACGAGGAGTATAAAAAGCACACTCCGGCAGCAGTTGAAGCATACGGGGGGAAGTTCCTTGCCCGCGGGGGCAGGGTAATCAGCCTGGAGGGTGACTGGGACCCGGAGCGGATAGTTGTCCTTGAATTTCCCTCTGTTGAACGTGCACAACAGTGGTGGGAATCCGACCTATATACTGTCGCTAAGGAGATCCGGCAAAGATCGGCAACAACCCGTATGATCATTGTTGAGGGGGTGTGACCCCCTGCGCAAGGCCCTGGCGGGCAACATAGACCAAAATGGATAGTCATTCTTGAGGGGGTGTGACCGGGCCTTGGTAACATAAAAAAGCAATTGTTATATGCAATCCGGGTTTTGGGAAAATATTGAAATATCAGGGGGAAAAGTGCTGGCATCAGCAGTGATCCTCTTCACGACAGTGTTGCTTTTGGCTGGATGCAACCTCGACAGGGTCTCCCGTGAGTTTTCAGAGACCATGGAGAGCTACCTGTCAATACTGCAGGATGAGTCTCATGAACTGTCAGAAACTGCAGTCTTCAATCCCTCTTTTCTCGGGCAGCTCTATGAAAGAGAAGATGGCTATCTGCGTGCCAAATGGGATAACCTCGAAAATATTGACCAACTGGTTAGTACCATAAGATACACATACAGGGAGGGGCTTAACCCGGAGGATTATCATCTTGATATGCTTGAAGATATGCTGGACTCTATTCTGTCTGGGGAGGCAGAAATAGCAGACAGCGCAATTTTTGATATTCTGCTTACAGATGCATTCCTGACGCTTGCCGCTCATTTTGGAGGTGGCAGGACAGATCGCCGCACACTGCAACCTGTTTGGGATATCAAAGATGCCCAGGTAGTTATATACTGGCAGCATTTCGTCGACAGCAGTCTCCTGAATATGCAGGTCAGGGAGAACCTCCTGTCACTGCTTCCTCTTCATGATGAATACGGGAACCTTAGGGAATCACTTGCAAAATACAGGGAGAAAGGCGAAGAAGATGGCTGGGATCATTTCAGCACTTCCCTGGATAATCTTGAAAAAGGTATGAGGCATCCTGATATTGCCCGGCTAAGATCCAGGCTGGCTGCAGAGCAGGGCGATCCTGCCGCTTTTGTTCAGGATGAAGAGCTGTTTGACCAGTCGTTGAAGGAGCAGGTTGAGCTGTTCCAGAGGCGACATTCACTGTCCCCTGACGGCATTGTTGATGAAGAGACTATTGCTGCTTTGAACCTTCCTCTTTACCATCTGATTGATGTAATTAAAGCCAATCTTGACAGGTGGAGATGGATGCCGGCAGATATGGCCGAACGCACCGTAAGGGTTAATATACCCGGCTTTGAATTGTATGCATTGGAAAATAACAACACTCAGTTCAGCCTCAGGGTAATAGTGGGGACAGAAGAGAGACCCACACCGGTCTTTGCATCGGCAATAAAATGGGTTGAACTCAACCCTTACTGGGTAGTCCCTCCCGGTATGCTGAAAGATGAGATTCTGCCTGCTATAAGGCAGGATATTGATTACCTCCAAAGACACAATATGAAAGTGCTCAGCGATGACTTCTCTGCTGTTGATCCTGATACAGTTGACTGGCACCGTGATTTTGACAGCGGGTTCCCCTATATCATAAGACAGGAACCGGGCCCTTACAACCAGATGGGAGAGGTCAAATTCGAGCTTCCCAATCCTTACTATGTAACCATGCATGACACGCCTGACCGCAGCCTTTTCATCCGCGATAAGCGTATCCTTAGTTCAGGGTGTATAAGGGTTGACAACCCCCTGAGACTTGCTGAATGGCTGCTTGGCCAGGATGAGGAGTGGAAAGTGGACAGGCTCAGGGAAGAGGTAGCAGAGGGAGAAAATTTGGTTATTGAACTCAGCAGGCCTGTGCCTGCTGAAATAGTTTATATTACGGCCAGGGTTGTGGACGGGCATATTTACTGGTATGATGATGTCTACCTATTCGACGGGGCCGTAAGCAGCTCACTAAAAGCCGAACCGCCCCGGTTTGAAGGGGAATAAAACACCCATGTGCTGACGCACATAAAATAACAGGAATAAAGCATGAATTACCACAGGTATTAAGAACTGCATATTATATGGAAAATCGGGAAAAGGGCGATATTTTGCCCAACATGAAAAAAATGAGGGTTTGGGCCTTGCTGGTCACCCTGATTGCACTCTTATCGTGCAGGAGCGATTATGTTGAGGTAGCTTTCGACAGCAGCCGTGAAGTGTCGGGCAGGATGTTTGCCCTGGAGGATATTTCTCCCGGATTGCCGGCGGACTGGGACCGGTATGAGTATGTCGTGCTGGAGTTCATGATAACAACTCCGCAGAGATTCCATGTGGGGTTTACAACCGAAACCGGTTACAATGAACTGAGGGTGATGAGCTATACAGCTAACGGCTGGAGCAGGCTTGCCATACCGTTGAGGTTTTACCGCGAACCCCCGGGAGCCTGGCACGACCTTGCCGGCACATATAATCAGCCACGCAATACGGGGTGGATCAACCTTGGAGGGCAGCGCGGCCCCCTGCGGGGAGTAGATTCCATTGGCATAAGGATGAGGGCCCCGGTAGGCGACCAGGTGCTGAAGCTCCGGTCGGTTTCCCTGCATGTTGAAGATCCGGGAGATATATATCTTGGAGATGTTCCGGTAATGGACAAATTCGGGCAGTGGAACCTGGGCGACTGGGAAGGGAAGATCTACTCTGAGGAGCAGCTCAAAAAAGAATGGGAGGCAGAAGACAATGCCGGGAACCCTTTCGGCGACTACGGTTATTCCAGGTTTGGCGGATACAGGCAAGCCAGGATTGACGAGGGCACCGGTTTCTTCAGAACCGAACAGATAAACGGGAGGTGGTGGTTCGTCGATCCGGAAGGCTATCTTTTCCTGTCGGTTGCTGTCAACTGCGTTAGTCCGGGAGGCGGCGGAAACGCGGTGAGGATAAATGAACGCAGGAATATGTACGGGGAGCTTCCCCCGGAAGGGAAGGGGTTTGACCCGGGAAGGCCTGATGTGGCAAATTTCGGCACCTGGAACCTTCATCGCCGCTATGGTGACGATTACCGTGAAAAGTCGATCGAAAACATATTTACCCGTATGGAAAGATGGGGCATCAATACCATTGGAAACTGGTCCTCCACACAGGTCATAAACCGCAACCGGAAGGCTTTCATGCTTCAGTTGCGGGGACTGGGCATCGAGGGGGAGCTTATGGGTCTTGCCGATGTCTATGCCGATGGTTTTGACACCCGGGTCGATGAGGCAGTAAGAACATTTACTGAACCCTACAAAGACAATCCCTGGCTTATCGGTTACTTTACCGCCAACGAGCCTGCCTGGCTGGGTCACGAGGAGAGACTCTGCAACATCATACTCGGCCTGGATGATGACAGGGCCATAAAGAGAGAGCTGGAGAACTACCTCGGTCAGGGCGACACCCCGGAAAGGAGGGTAAGTTTCATTTACGAAAGCTTCAGGATATTTCTCGAAACAGTCGACGCTTCTGTCAGGCGACACAGTCCCGGCCACCTCAACCTTGGGATGAGGTTTGGCGGCGCACCCAACCGGGAGATACTGGAGATATGCGGCGGGGTTTTTGATGTTTTCAGTTTCAACTGTTATGACCTTTATCCCCCGGAGTCGACAATGGACAGGATCATGGAGTTCTCAGGCCTGCCCATGATCATAGGTGAGTATCATTTCGGAACGGTGGACAGGGGTATGGCACAGTCGCTCTGGCAGGTTGACAGCCAGGAGGAGCGCGGTACGGCATACCGTTACTATACAGAAAGGGCCTATGCGCATCCGGGACTCATAGGCACGGCCTATTTCCAGTGGGCGGACCAGGACCTGACGGGCAGGGGGTACGATGGTGAGAATTATAATTGCGGACTGGTTGATGTGACCGACCGGCCCTACCCATACCAGGTGGAGGCGATGTCGGCTACCGCCAAACAGCTTTTTGATGTCCATTCGGGCGCCATTGAACCATTTGACACGGCACCATCCCGGGCAAGGGGATATGGAGCAATACCCGACCTGTGGGATTGATTCCCGGGTTTTTAAGATTTTTTAAGGGCGATTATTTGCATAACCGCTGTTTTATTTACTTATTAGGGTCTGTACATATAATAACAGGCACTAAGTCTTGATGTTATGAGTTTAAAAATCAGGAATATATCCATTGCGGTGGCATCGGTGGCTTTAGCAGGTGTGGTAGTTTGGATGCTTGCCGGAGACAGTGAAAGTGATGACCATCAGTTCTTTGAAGTTACGGAGGGCAGGTTTGAGGTCCTTGTGACGGTGACTGGTGAGCTGGAATCTGAGAATTCATTTGCGATCGAAGCTCCCAGGGAGCTGCAGAGCAGGAACATTCG
>SLMM01000150.1 GCA_007133565.1 Bacteroidales bacterium | reverse complement strand
GGTATACTCAGGCTGAAGGTGAGCATCAACACCGAGGAGATGATGCCCCGTAAACATCCGGTCAGGGTGTCGACTGCACTGGCAAATGACAATTTTGGAGGGATAAAAAATGTGTCGGTGCTCTTTGAGGGTGACATCAGGGATCCTGCACTGATGATGGGGATGGATCGGTTCGGAAGCGAACTCAGCAAGGTTAAGGGTGTGGGAAATGTTACCTCGCTGGCGACAATTATCAGACAGATCAGCCGGGCGCTCAATGACCCCGGCGATGAGTTTTATGATACCATACCCGGCAACCGCATGGCCATAGCCCAGTATATCGAGCTGTACAGCATGAGCGGAGATCCGGAGGACCTTGAGAAGTTGGTCGATTTTGATTTTACCAGGGCCGTGCTGAATGTTCAGTTCGCTGCTGAAGACATAAGGGATTTCAGGCGTATTACCTCGCTGATTGACACCATGGTGGAAGAGACGCCACATGCAGTTCTGCAGGCAGGGCAGTCCCTTATCGAGAAAGAGATGTCGCAGCTGATAGTACGTGGACAGATACGATCGCTGGTATTTGCCATGGCAGCCATTGTGCTGCTGTTGTGGATAATATTCAGGTCGGCTTTTGCCGGACTTATGGGGGCGGTGCCGCTGTTCTTCACGCTGGTTTGTAATTTCGGACTGATGGGATGGGTGGGGTTTGACCTGGATATTGGCAACTCACTCATATCATCTATCGCTATTGGGATAGGGGTTGATTATACGATACACATTTTCTGGCGCATCAAGAGCGAAATGGCCAACGGTAAGGATTACCTGGAGGCGGTTACCCGGAGCCTTACAACAACGGGCCGTGGCATTGCCATAAACGCCTTTTCGGTCATGATCGGCTTTTCGGTACTCTTTTTTTCGGGACTGGTAATTCTTAAGACGTTTGCCTTCCTGATAATCTTTTCGCTTTTCCTGTGCCTTTTGTGCGCGTTGATCCTTGTACCGGCACTGTGCATTGTGGTAAGGCCGGAATTTCTTGAAAACCACCGGAACAGTGCAAACGGGTTAACCCGTAGTGATCTTGATTGAAGTGGACTTAACCTGATTGAACAACAAAAAACTTGTAACAATGAGAACGATACTGATTATTTCAATGTTTACTGCGGCACCCTTGCTGTTGTCAGCGCAGGATGCTGCGGAAATCTCCAAAAAGGCAGCCGATATCATCGATATTGAGGCAATGGAGATGGCCGCCACCCTGGATATTCATGACCACAGGGGAAATGTGAGGACCAGGCAGGTGGCAATTGCAACCCGCACCTTCAACGGAACGGCCAAAACGCTAATCCGCTTCCTTTCCCCTGCCGATGTCAGGGGAACCTCGATGCTCGTACATGACCATGAAAACGGCGGCGATGATATGTGGATATACATGCCTGCCCTCCGGCGCACAAGGCGGATCGTGAGCAGTGAAAGGTCGGCCAGCTTCATGGGGTCGGAGTTTACAAATGCCGATATGGGCAGCAGGAGTGTGGCGGACTATAATCATGATCTTCTGGGCTCCGAGACAGTTGACGGCAGGGAATGCTGGGTGGTTGAATCGGTCCCCCTCACTGAGCAGATGGCCGAAGAGAATGGCTACAGCCGCATGGTGGCGTGGGTGGACAAGGAGAACTATCACACCTGCAGGGTTGAATACTACGACCTTGACAGTGAACTGCACAGGGTGATGACGATATCGGACTACAGGCGGCAGCAGGGAGACCATTACTGGGCCTTCAGCATGCAGGTGAGGAATGTTCAGAACAACCGGTGGTCGGAAATGAAGGTGGACAGGTTCCAGGCCGAATCGGAGCTGGCAGAGGCCCAGTTTGAGGTTTCGGCACTTGAAAACTTCTGATATCCTGTGCAAAGGTTTTTCCATTGATTGACGACATGCTGAAAATGTTGTAAATTGCGCACCATATTCAGTATCCCGTCAATAGTGAAAATTGATAAATTCGTATCAGCTCTTGTTGCCATAGTGCTTCTTGCCTGGCTTCTTCCGCAGCCTGCCGGCGGCAAAAGCGGCGTTATCCTCGGGTACGTAAGTACGGCCGGCATCTCATTGATCTTCTTTTTTTACGGGCTCCGGCTAAGTGCAGATAAAATAAAAGCAGGGGTTTCAAACTGGAAGCTGCACATTGTGGTCCAGCTTTCCACCTACCTGCTTTTTCCGCTTGTGGTGCTTGCCCTATATCCCTTTAGCCGGAGTGAAGAGCATGAGATACTGTGGCTCGGTCTGTTCTTCCTTGCAGCGGTGCCCTCGACCGTATCCTCGTCGGTTGTTATGGTATCTATAGGGAGAGGCAATATTCCCGGGGCTATCTTCAATGCAAGCATATCGGGACTGCTTGGAATAATTTTAACCCCACTGTGGATGGGGCTGTTTCTTCAACAGAGAGCCGAAGGGTTTGATTTTACTCATGTTTACCTGAGGCTCTTCCTGGTGATAATCCTTCCTGTCATAATCGGGTTGCTGTTGCAGCGGAAATGGTATTCCTTTGCAGTAAAACACAGCAGGGCGCTCAGCACCTTCGACAAATCGGTAATATTGCTGATAGTTTACCGCAGCTTCGCATCATCGTTCACCGATGATATATTCAGCCTGGTACATTTATCCGACCTTCTGTTGCTGGCCGCCGCGGTAATTGCGTTGTTTTTCCTGATGTACTGGCTGGTCAGGCTGGTAACCCTGGCCCTGAAGTTCAACAGGGAGGACCGCATAACGGCTCTGTTTTGCAGTACCCAGAAGTCACTTGTTCACGGCACCGTTTTTGCAAGCGTGCTGTTCGCCTCACATCACGCGGCAGGGCTGATACTGCTACCCCTGATGCTTTTCCATTCACTGCAGATCTTTGTCATAAGCATTATTGCGGCTCGCTATGGCAGGAATGACAATGAATGATGTATCTGAGTCATTAAGCTAAAAGAGAACAACAAGCACTGTATATACGGATATTTTTGCATATTTACAGTTGTCACCGTCAGAGATAAACCTGTTAAAATTATTATTACCGCCTATGGACCCGATACTGCTCGTTCTCATTCTTGCCGCCGCCGTCGCTTCCCTGCTTTTCCTGGTGCTCAAACTGAAGATACATGCCTTTATTTCTCTTATGCTTGTGAGCATTATCACCGGTTATGCAGCAGGCATGACTCCTGCTGCAATCCTTGCAAGCATACAGGAGGGTATGGGCGGCACCCTGGGCTTCATTGCCGTGGTGGTGGGACTTGGCGCCATCTTCGGCAAGATACTTGAATATTCGGGCGGTGCGGAGGCCCTGGCCCATTATATGATCAGGAAGTTCGGCGAGGAGAAGGCCCCCTGGGCCCTCAGCATTACCGGATTTATCATTGCCATACCGGTATTCCTTGACGTGGCCTTCATAATACTGGTGCCTATTCTTTATGCTCTTTCGAGGAAGACAAAGAAATCGCTCCTGTTTTACGGCATTCCGCTCCTGGCCGGACTTGCAGCCACGCACAGCTTTATACCGCCCACACCGGGGCCGGTTGCCGTATCGGAGATAATCGGGGCCAATCTCGGATGGGTGATCATCCTGGGCTTTGCAGTCGGGATCCCCGTGGTAATCATCGCAGGCCCTCTTTTTGGCCGTTATATCAGCAAAAAAGTCAAGATACAGCCTCCGGCCGAGATGTTTGCATCTCTGAAGGAGAACGACAGGCCGCAACAGGAATATCCCGCTTTCAGGCTGGTGGTCCTGCTTATTGGCTGTCCGCTCGCCCTGATCCTTTTTAATACTATTACAGGTGCGCTTGTAAACACCGGTGTTCTGCCCGATAATTTCCTTACCGCTTTCATAATCTTTATCGGACACCCCTTCTCAGCTCTGCTTATTGCAACATTCCTGGCGATCTATTTCCTGGGCATCAGGAGGGGTACAAAAAAGAAGAAAATCCAGGAGATAAGCAATTCCGCGCTGGGCCCTGCAGGCATCATAATACTTGTGACGGGGGCAGGAGGGGTGCTGAAGCAGATCCTGGTGGACAGCGGTATTGGCGACACGCTGGCCCAGGCAGTAGCGACGGGAAGCATCAACCCCGTAGTGCTGGGATGGATCATTGCCTCAGTGGTTCGTGTAACACAGGGATCAGCCACTGTGGCCATGATTACCGCGGCAGGTATAATGAGCCCCATCCTGCCGGTATTTGCCCTTTCACAGCCCCAGGAGGCCCTTGTTGTCATTTCCATAGCTGCCGGTGCCACTATACTGTCGCACGTAAACGACAGCGGCTTCTGGCTGGTGGGGAAATACCTGGGTATGGATGAAAAACAGACATTGCAGACGTGGACGGTGATGGAGACCATAATAGCCGTGAGCGGACTATTTTTTGCCTGGATATTATTTCATGTTGTCTGAACATGTAGTCAGAATCTGTTCAATTGGTATAATGGTTCACTTTGCCATCGAGAAACATATAAGTAGCATCTGGTCAATTCAATACTAAAAGAAATGTTATGGATTCAGCAGAAAGAATTGTAAAATGGGCTTTGCCCGGAATTTTACTGCTTCCGGCAGGGTGTGGCCAGCATGAAACGGAGGAGCGCCTTCCGGCAAAACCCAATATTATCTTCATCATTGCCGACGATATGAACTGGGATGATTGCGGAGCTTGCGGGCATCCTTATATTCGTACCCCACACATTGACCGGATGGCAGAAAACGGTATGATGTTCACAAATGCTTTCCTGACCACCAGCTCATGCAGCCCGTCCCGGGCAAGCATTATTACCGGCATGTATCCGCATCAGACTGATGCAGAGCAGTTGCACTGGCCAATTCCGGCTGATAAGATTACCTTCGTTGAACTATTGAGGGAAGCCGGGTACTGGACTGCACAGGCCGGCAAATGGCATATGGGGGATTATGTAACGGACAGGTTTGATTTTCTTGCCTCTGAAGAGGCTTTTTACAGGTTGGCAGACCAAATGGAAGTGCCCGATCTGCCCCCGGTCGACGGCAGCAATTGTCACCTCTGGCTGCCTACCCTGCAGATCCGCCCTGATGACAGGCCATTCTTTCTCTGGCTGGCAGCCAGCGATCCCCACAGGCCATATTTTGATGGCGCCATACCCGAACCACATGGCCCTGATGATGTTATTGTCCCACCCTATATGCCTGACAAACCTGACGTCAGGGAAGATTTTGCGATGTATTATGATGAAATAACCAGGATGGATGATTATATAGGGCAATTGATCGACGAGCTTGAACGGGAAAATATTGCTGAGAATACCCTGATCCTCGTAATAAGTGATAACGGCCGTCCATTCCCCCGGGATAAAACCACCATGTATGACGGTGGCATAAAAACACCGTTTATTCTGCAGTGGCCTGCAGCAATTAAACCGGGAAGTGTTTCCGGCTCTCTTGTAAGTGCTGTTGATATTGCCCCCACATTTCTCCGGCTTGCCGGACTGGAACCGGGAAAAACCTTTATTGGCAAGGATTTTAGCCCGGTGCTGACGGAGCCGCAACAAGAGATAAGGGAGTATGTCTTTGCACAGGCGCACTGGCATGATCATGAGCGGATGTACAGGGCCATAAGAGATAAAAGATTTAAATATATCAGGAACTTCTATCCTGACCTCCCTAATACCCCATCGGCAGACGCCCTGAACAGTCCGACCTTTCGCCGGATGCTTGAAATGAAGGATGAAGGGCAACTGAACAGTTACCAGCTAAATGTATTCATTGCGCCAACACCTGAAGAGGAGCTTTATGATCTGGAAAACGATCCTTTTGAGCTTTACAACCTCGCCGCCGATCCGGCATACGCCGAAATACTTGACCGAATGCGGGGTGTTCTTCAGAAGTATATGGACTCCACCAATGACATTATACCTGAGGTCCGCACCCCTGATGAATTTCACAGACGGACCGGCGAGGCATTGCCCAACAGGCAATGGCCGAGGCC
>SLMM01000152.1 GCA_007133565.1 Bacteroidales bacterium | reverse complement strand
TTTCTTTCAAGATGAGGTATATGCGGTACTATGGTGGGTACGGTAACCATGTAGGCTGCATCCAGCACCAGTTGCCCGGTATACCTGTGGTCGGGATGGTAATCGTAGGGCCGGTGGGTAATAACGATATCGGCCCGGTGTTCGCGTATCAGCCTTATGATCTTCAGGCGGTTCTCGAAGGTGGGCATGAGTGTCCCGTCATCGATATCAAGAATAACATATTTGGCGCCAATCACTTCGCCTGCCCTGCGGGACTCTTCACGCCGTGCCCGTTCAAGCTGGTCGGCGGTAAGCTCATGGTGGCCGGCATTACCGTTGGTAACCGAGACAAGGACCACATTGTGCCCCTGCTGCGCCCATTTGTAGGCGGTTCCTCCGGCCTTGATGTCGGCATCGTCGGGATGGGCTCCGATAATGAGGATGTTGAGTTTCTCATCCCGGCCATACATTTCTGCCGGTACATAAAATAGAACAAAAACGAAGAAAAGCGTGAAAAATGAAATTGTTTGTCTCATGGCTCAGTAAGGTTTAAGGTTATGTGTATTTTGCAGAATCTTCAGGTATCATGTTATCTGATGCAATTATGGTGATAACGGGTTGTCAGATGCCGAAAACAGGTTAGAAAGATACAAAAAATTCTGTAACGGGCATATTTTGTAATCGGGTTTCACAAAGGGGTAATCCGCAAGACAGCCGACACAGCATAAAACGCCTTACGAACCCCCTTTCAGGCTGCTTTGTGCCGGCAGAAAAAAGTAACTCACAGGCACACTTTCAGGCTGATTTGTGCCGGTATAAAAAGCAATTCACGGGTACACTTTCAGGCTGTTCTGTGCCTGGAGAAGGTGATAACTCACGAGTAAACGTGAACGCTGCTCTGTGCCGATGGCAGATAGTTGACCCCGAACCATGCGATAAGCAGTATTACAAAAGCCAGTGCCAGCACCCACAGGGGGGTACGGATCTTTTTCGGGTGGAAATAACGGAAGTGCATGTAGATAAGATACATCATCCAGGTGATAAAGGCCCAGGTCTCCTTCGGATCCCATGTCCAGTAGTGTCCCCACGCCTCTTTCGCCCATACCGCCCCGAAAAGCAGTCCCAGAGTCAGGAACGCAAACCCTATATATACAAGATTGTCGGCCAGCTGCAGCAGCTTCATTCTGAATGTTCTGAAGTATTCCAGCCACAGCCCGTAGACCGCTACAAGGCTGGCTGCCCCGAGGAGTGCGTAGGCGAAGATGTAAACTATCACGTGAGGCACGAACCAGGGGCTCTGCAGTGCCGGCATCAGTGTTTTGCTGAAGTTTTCGGGGCTGATAAGGTTGATCATCATGAACAGCACCGCCATAAGCACGCTGTAAACCAGAAACCACTTGTAGTTCCACCTGAGATAGGTTACATAACCGATAAGTCCCAGAAAGAACGAGTACCACAGCCTTGTTTCTCCCAGGGTCCTCATAGGGGCCCTGCCCAGGCCCAACCAGAGAAAGGTCAGGTAATAACCAAAAACCAGCAGTCCCCCGATAACCATCACGTTTCCTGCAATGCCGGTTACGCGGCCCGCGGGTGTCCTGACTACACTGGAGGCATCGAGTATTGCCCCTAGCTTTGACTTCCCGGAAACGGGCCTTATCATAAAAACGGTTGCCCATATAAGAAGCGCGCCGATGAGCCAGGTACCTGACACAATTGTCGCGTAAAAGGGGAAATTTGTATAGTCTGCGAACATAATGTTTTTCTTTGTTGCGGCCCGGCCTGCTGCTGCTTTTGTAAGCCCGGCACTTCTGTTTTATACTGCAGTTTATCTATGGTTCAGTCACCGGGCCTTCATCTTTGATCTCCTTGCCAATCCAGAAAATATATGCTGCACCCGCGAACAGCATTATGATACCGGCATAGACCACCGGCAGCCACGGGTCGCGTACTGCTTCTATGACACTTACATCCGACCATTTGCCCATTGCCTGGTTGTAGCTGAGCTGGTAAAGCCGCCAGCCAGCCACCTTCGGGGGCTTGTTCACTTCGATCACCAGCTCGCGGGGGTCTTCGCGCGGAGTAAGGGCTATGACGTTGGACAGGTACCTGCGGGGCTCGGGAAGTGTCATTACCAGCACGTTACGGCCGTCGAGCCACAGCAGTTTTGTGTCGTACATAAAGCTCCCGCAGCTTATCCACCCCTCATGTGTCTCTCCTGTGTTGTTGTTTGCCACCCGCACCCTTGCATAGGGGGGAGCGCCTTTTTCTTCAGAATATGCCACTCTTCCGTTTTCAGGAAGTGCCATGGGGTAAAACTCATCAATATGAATGGTCCACTCCATGAGCTGTGTGGTCTTGCCTGCCTCAATGTAGGGAAGGGGGCGCTGCGAATCATCAGTCAGCCGTCCCGTGTGGCTGTCCACTATAGCAAGCTGCGGCGGGTACTCTTCAATATCAAAATTTATCAGCTCCAGTGCAAAAGGCATCTCGTAATAGTTTGACTGGCTGTCATATGCATACCACACCGGCTCATCCTCGTAAAGATCCATCCTGTACCGTTGCAGGTCGCCGGTCCCCAGACTTCCCCCGGCTATCACTATCCACAGCCCCAGATGGTTAAGAAGGAAACCTGTGTTTTTTTTCCTGAATGGGAATGCCCTTTTCAGAATTGCAAGTCCCAGACTCACCAGCAGGTACAACTGAGCCAGCAGAAACACCCAGGCATTTTTCATGTGAGTTAGTCCGATAGCCCCGTGAATTCCCCCGGCATCGGGACGGTCCTGCTCAAACACGCCCATCAGGATGGTTAACAAGACAATAAGGCAGATAGCGCTCACGGCGGAGGGGATGGTTGAGAGCCATCTTACCATATGCATATCCCTGTAGAACAGGTGCAGGAAAACAATTGTCGTGACAAATGCCATGCCTGCATACATGTTGAAGGGGAAGGATGGGATGCTGATACCCGGCTGCGGGGTAACCGCTTCAATTGCAAATCCCAGCAGCATCAGTGCAAGCGCCACGATAAACCCTTCCCTGTATTTCCAGGGGGGGCGGAACAGTCTGCTTCTGGAATTTTGATTTGGAGATATTTCTTTGTTGTCCATTAAGTTACTTTCAGTTTTCCGGGTTGATGCCCTTTTACAGGGATTTTCAGGTAATCAGGGCCCTAAAAATATGAATAATTTTATATAAACACATAAACGGGGGTAATTGTTATTTATTACTTTTGTAAAGGCAGCCGGGCGGACTGTAAACCCAGGCAGGTAAATGAATTAAATGATTTATTAACAATACCTTACAGCGATGAAGAAGTTTTTAAAGATACTGCTGATAGTGGTGGTGGTGTTTTTCGCACTCCTTATTATTATTCCCTTTGCATTCAAGGGTAAGATACTTCAGCTTGCACAGGATGAGATAAACAAAAACCTGAATGCCAAGGTTGAGTTTGCCGACCTGCGCCTGTCGCTGATAAGGAACTTTCCCAACCTGAGTGTTTCACTCATCGACCTTTCAGTTGTCGGGGTAGATGATTTTGAAAATGACACACTTGTGGCTTTCAGGGCTTTTCGTGCCGTTGTAGATATCAAAAGCGTCATTTCGGGCGATGAGATAGAGGTGCGCTCCATTCTGCTTGACAGGCCCAACGCGAAGGTAAAGGTGCTGGCGGACGGACGGGCCAACTGGGACATAATGATACCTTCGGAGCCTGATGATCCCGACCAGCCTGAAGATCCTGACATCGACGAGGAACCTGTTGAACATGTTCCGCCTGTCGATCCAGACGTGACGGCAGAACCGGCAGAGCCTTCTGGTTTTAAGGTATCCCTGAGAAGCTTTGAGGTACGCGACGGGCGTATAGAATACGACGATCAGCCTTTTGAGGTGCGGACCACTCTGAGCGGACTGAACCTGATGATGAAGGGTGATCTGACGATGGACCGTACTGCCCTGGACATATCCGCGACAAGCGAAATCTTTAATTTCTGGTTCGAAGGAATACGCTATGTTACCAATTCACGGCTCTCGCTGAATACTTTGCTGGATGCCGACCTGGAGGACTGGCGGTTTGAGTTCAGGGAGAGCGATATCCTGCTGAACGAGCTGGCAATGGGAGTGGACGGTTACTTCGCGATGCCTGAGGAGGGCTTTGACATGGATATTGATTTTTACAGCACCCGAACGGACTTCAGGACGGTTTTGTCGCTGATCCCTGCCATATTCATGTCTGATTTCGAAGAGTTGCAGGCGACGGGCTCACTTGCACTCGAGGGCTTTGTGCGCGGCGTCATGAAGGGTGACATCTTCCCTTCGGTGGGACTGGACCTGGTGGTTGAGAATGCCGGTTTCAGCTATCCCGGAATGCCTAAGTCGGTCGATAATGTCGAAGTGGAGCTGAACTTGTTGTACGACGGGGTTGACGAGGACCGGACGACGGTTGACCTGCGCAGGTTCCACATGGAGATGGGCGGCAACCCGTTCAACATGCACATGAGCATCCGTACACCGATGAGCGACATGCATGTAGATGCCGCGATCAGGGGAACAATAGATTTCACGAGTCTGGCCGACATAATCCCGCTTGAGGGTGTGGAGATCAGGGGACTGCTGGAGTCGGACCTTTCCCTTTCGGGGAACATGTCGGATATCGAAGAGGAGAGATACGAGGATTTCAACGCCGCAGGCAGCATGCGCCTTACCGCTTTCAGGTATTCTGACGAGGCATTTCCGCTGGAGGTGCATATCCCCGGTGCAGCTCTCGATTTCTCACCCCGTTTTGTGGAGCTCAGCAATCTCCGGATGGAACTGGGTAGGAGTGATATTACCATGAGCGGGAGGCTGGAAAACTTTATTCCATACGTGTTCAACGACGGCACTGTGAGGGGCAGTCTGTCGCTTGCATCGCAGATGCTGGATCTTAATGAGCTGATAGGCGAACCTGCCGAAGTTGAGGATGAGCCTGTGCAGCTTACGGTAATAGAAGTGCCCGGAAATATTGATTTTGTGCTTGCCTCAACAATAGACAGCATAATGTTTGACAACATGGAGATAAGCAACCTCCGTGGCCGCATCGTGGTACGCGACAGCCGGGTGCTGATGGAAGGGGTGAACATGGAAATTCTGGACGGCACCCTTGCGCTGAGCGGTGAATATAATACGCAGGACATGGCTCAGCCATACATAAATTTCGGGATGGATATAAACGGCTTTGACATCCCTGGCACATTTCATACCTTCAATACGGTGCAGCAGATTACCCCGCTTGCAAAGGACCTGCGGGGAAGGTTTTCCACCTCGATGAACATGTATTCGCTGCTTGACGAAACGATGATGCCGGTAATGAACTCGATTGATGCCCAGGGGCGGCTGCGGACAGATAATGTGGAGGTGGTAAGCTCCACCACGTTCGACAGGCTGGCAAATGTGCTGAGCCTTCGCGAGGACAGGGACAATGTGCTCAGGGATGTGGATATCAATTTTACTATAACCGACGGTCGTGTGCACGTCGAGCCGTTCGAGACGAGGATGGGACAGGTGCGTATGGTGATAGGAGGGGACCAGGGAATTGACCAGACCATGAACTATGTTATGCGGCTCACCATCCCGCGTGCGTTGTTCGGATCAGGCGCCGACCGGGTGATAAATGACCTGGCGGCAAGTGCCCTGGCTCGGGGACTGGATATTCGGCCGGGTGATAATATCAATGTTGATGCCCGGATAACCGGCACCTTCTCCGACCCGCAGATATCGCTCGATATGAGGGAGACAGCCAGGGCGACAATGGATGAGGTGAGGGAGCAGATCCGCACCCAGGCGGTTGAAGAGGTTGAACGTCGCGTTGAACAGGTTGAGGAGAGGGTCAGGGAAGAGATATCGGAAAGGGCTGACCAGATACTTGAGGAGGCGGAGAGGAGAGCCGCCCAGGTGAAAAGGGGCGCTGCCGAAGCTGCTGAAACACTCAGGAGGGAGGCGGAGGCCAATGCTGC
>SLMM01000197.1 GCA_007133565.1 Bacteroidales bacterium | reverse complement strand
GTACCATGTTGTTGGTGCAAAGGCCATGTCTGGCGATCTTTCAGACGGTGATGAATTCGAGACTCTTTTCGAAGGCAACAATATAACAGTATCGATAAGCAACGGCAACGTGTTCATTAATGATGCACAGGTTACAGTTGCCGATATTGAGGCAGAGAATGGAGTTGTACATGTTATCGATGCTGTTTTACTGCCCTGACCCGGCAGCCGGAGCAATCCGGACTAAAACCCTGCACCCCGGTGCAGGGTTTTTTTTGGTGGTGCGCCGTGCATGTTCTTTGCCTGTAGGGTGCAAATCCCTTACCCCCGCCAAAGAATTTCTAACCAAGAATTATTCCTACTATAGTGGCCGACATAAGAGCTGCCAGTGTACCACCCAGCAGTGCCCGAATACCGAATTGCGACAGCAGAACCCTTTTACCCGGGGCAAGCGATCCTATTCCGCCTATCTGTATCCCTATGCTGGCAAAGTTTGCAAAACCGCATAGCATGTAGGTGGCAATGATGATTGATTTTGGGTCTGCAAATGCGCCGGACTCCTTTAACTGGGCAAGGCTTACGTAACCTATGAATTCGGTCATTATCACCTTTTCTCCGAGTAACCGCCCCAGGAGAGTAATATCGGGAAGGCTTACACCAATAAGCCACATTACGGGGGCAAAGGTGTAGCCGAGGATAAACTGCAGGGAGAGCCTGTCGTACTGTCCCCCTGTCATGCTGCTTACTGCTGCATTGATGGATGTCCAGTCGCCTATCTTGCCTACAATGAAATTGAACATTGCAATGAAGGAGATGAAAACCAGCAGCATTGCGGCAACATTAACAGCCAGCCTCAGTCCCTCTCCAGTGCCTTTTGAAATGGCGTCGAGTATGTTGCTGCCTATCCGGTCCTTTGAAACCTCCATTGTCTTGTCGATCTTTTCGGTCTGAGGAACAAGTATCTTTGATATGACGACAGCTCCAGGAGCGGCCATTATCGAAGCAGCAATAAGATGCCTGGCGAAGATAAGCCTCTGGACCGGATCGTCGCCTCCGAGGAAACTGATGTATGCGGCAAGTACCCCGCCTGCCATGGTTGCCATGCCTCCTGTCATTACAAGCAATATTTCCGAGCGGGTCATCTTTTCAAGGTACGCTTTTATCATCAGTGGCGATTCGGTTTGCCCGAGAAAGATGTTACCTGCCACCGAGAGGCTTTCTGCTCCCGAAATGCGGAGGGCCCTGGTCATGAGCCATGCCAGGGCGTAAACGATCTTCTGGATTACCCCGAGGTAGAAGAGCAGGCTGGTTAAGGCAGAGAAGAAGATTATGGTGGGGAGAACCTGGAATGCAAAAAGGTATCCGTATGTTGAGGTGTCAAGAAAACCTTCAAAAAGGAAGTCTGTCCCCGCCCTGGCGAAATCGAGCATCAAAACGAAGATCCTGCCAATGTACTCAAAAAAACTGTGCACAATTGGTATCTGCAGAATGCTGAAAGCCAGCAAAAGCTGAATTGCGAGTCCGGTACCCACCACTTTCCATGATATCGCCTTACGGTTGGTGGAGAATACCCAGGCAATGCATATAAGCACCAGCATACCTAAAAGTCCCCTCAGGAGGGTGACAAAACTGAAGCCCAGATCATCCGGAGGCGGCAGGTCGACGTTATGGCCTGCTGACCCTGCTTCAGCCAGGGCAAATACGGCTTCTCCGGGCAGCAAAAAGAGGAGAGCTGCCGTAACAATGAAAATTATTCTTTTCATATTCGGATGATTTACGATTTTTTGTTCCTGCGGTTGATCTCATCTCTTATGTCGGATGCCCTTTCGTAATTTTCATTCTTTATGGCATCCTGAAGCATTTCTTTTAACTCGCTGATTTTGAAATCACGCAGTTCATCTCCGGATTTTCTGGTTCCTGAGGCCGGGTCTGTAAATATACCCTCGGATTTGGTCTTGCCTTCCTTTGGTTCTGGTTCAATATCTATGACAATGCCTGATTTGGCAAGGATATCTTCTGTGGTGTAAATGGAACAACGAAACCTCAGCGCCAGGGCAATAGCATCACTGGTACGGGCATCGACAGTCAGTTGTTTTTTGCCGTCATCACATATCAGTTTGGAATAAAATACGCCCTCTTCCAGTTTATATATATTGATTTCAACAATTGAGATTCCGAAAGCCGAGGCAAAACTCAGGAAAAGGTCATGCGTAAGCGGTCGTGGCGGTTTTAGTCCCTCAAGCTGAATGGCTATGGCCTGAGCCTCAAATCCCCCAATTATGATAGGAATGCGCCGCTCACCATCCTCCTCTGCCAGTACCAGGGCATATGCGCCCGATTGTGTCTGGCTGTAGGATATTCCAAGTACATTCAGCTTAATCTTGCTCATAAAGGTTGCTCTGACAATTACTTATAACAATATGCCAACCATAAGCGCAAGCTGCAGTTGTTTCATATCGATTGTAAATTTAACAATCAATTTATAAAAGCAAAAGCCTTTTAATTATTTACGGGCAAAATTCCGGCAGCCTCTGTTGAAGCATCCACAGATGCAAAAATAATGCGGGTAAAAGTTTGTATTTCAGCTAAACTTTCTTACTTTTGCACTCCATTATTAATAATCACAGTAATAGATCATACGATGTATGCAATAGTAGATATAGCAGGGCAGCAGTTTAAGGTGGAAAAGGAGGTAAAGCTCTATGTAAACCGGCTGGAAGGAGAAGAGGGGGCAGAGGTTGATTTCGATAAGGTATTACTTATCGACAATGACGGAAAGGTAAAAGTCGGTACGCCTAACGTAAAGAATGCTGTTGTGAAGGCGAAGATACTGTCACACCTTAAGGGAGACAAGGTGTTGGTATTCAAGAAAAAAAGAAGAAAAGGATATCAGAAACTGAACGGTCATCGCCAGCTGCTTACCCGTATACAGATTGAAGATATAGTTACCAAATAAAATTCTACTGAAATGGCTCATAAGAAGGGAGTAGGAAGTTCAAGGAACGGTCGCGAATCAGAAAGCAAAAGACTTGGAGTAAAAATATTCGGTGGCGAGGCCTGCAAGGCCGGGAACATCATTATCAGGCAGAGGGGTACGAAGCATCATCCCGGGTTGAATGTCGGCATGGGCAAGGACCATACCCTTTTTGCCCTTATTGACGGCAAGGTTGTTTTCAAAAGAAGCAAGGGGAACAAGTCCTTTGTATCTGTAGAGCCTGTGGCCTGATCCTGGGATCTGCCTCTTAAGGAACAATCTCCTGAAAAACTGCGGTCCGGAAAGGTCGGAGTTCTCAGGGGATTTTTTTATTTTTGATATCGCGAAACTTACTGTAACCGGTAAATTGCCATAACAGGATGACCTGCCCGGAAGGCAACATGCCGGAACTTCAAAATCAATGATATGCTATCTGTCAGAACTATTACCGAAAATCCGCAACTGGTTGCAGAGCGTCTTAAAGTCAAGAACTTTGAGGCAGGAAGCCTTATAGATGAGATAACCGGAATTGATTCCCGGCGACGGCAACTCAAGGCATCCCTTGACAACAGCCAGGCGGAATCAAACCGGATCAGCAAGCAGATTGGCATCTATTTCAGGGAGGGGAAAAAGGAGGAAGCTGACAGGGCAAAGGAGCAAACCTCCCTGATAAAAGAGCAGATAAAGCAATTTGGCCGGGAACTTGCAGAGGAGGAAAAACGGCTAACAGAACTGGTTGAGCTGCTGCCAAACATACCACATGAGTCTGTCCCCCCGGGGAATACCCCCGGCGATAATAAGATTGTTCGTGAAGGCGGATCAATGCCTTCTCTTGGCAAAGATGCACTTCCCCATTGGGAACTCGCCCGCAGGTGTGATATAATTGATTTTGAGCTTGGAAACAAGATAACGGGAGCCGGATTTCCTGTTTACAAGGGGAAGGCTGCCAAACTGCAGCGTGCACTGATAAACTTTTTCCTGGATGAGGCTGTAGAAGCGGGATATACCGAGATAATGCCTCCTGTACTGGTAAATGAGGATTCTGCATACGGTACCGGACAATTGCCGGATAAAGAGGGACAGATGTATCATGTGGGGGAGGATAACCTTTACCTGATACCCACAGCCGAGGTTCCGCTTACCAATATTTTCCGTAACGAAATAATACCGGCAGATGAGCTTCCGCGAAAGCTTACATCTTATACTCCGTGTTTCAGAAGGGAGGCCGGGTCATACGGCAAGGATGTGCGGGGACTTAACCGGCTGCACCAGTTCGATAAGGTTGAAATTGTCGAGATAGCCCATCCCGGAAGTTCATACGAGCGGCTTGAAGCCATGACCGGGTATATTGAATCGCTGGTTGTGAAACTGGGGCTGCCATACAGGATAATGCTACTTTGCGGGGGAGATATGAGTTTTCATTCATCGAAGACCTATGATTTCGAGGTGTTTTCAGCTGCTCAAAAGAAATGGCTGGAAGTGAGCTCTGTGTCTAATTTTGAAACGTTCCAGTCAACCAGGATGATGTTGAGATATCGTGAGAAGGAGGGAAAAAAGATCCATCTCGTCCATACACTCAACGGCAGCGCCCTGGCTTTGCCAAGAATTCTGGCTGCTCTTCTTGAGAATAACCAGACACCTGAAGGCATTGGAATTCCCCCGCCACTTGCTGAAAGATGCGGGTTTGATATAATAGGTTTCTGAGGTATGGGAGGTAACCGGCACGCAAAAGATCCGGCCAAAGCATATTTATATGCCGGCCTTGCCGTATTGTTCTGGTCGACCGCGGCATCGGCGTTCAAACTGACACTCGAGCATTTAACACCACTGCAGATATTGTTTGTTGCAGCTCTTACCAGTTGTGTTGCACTTGCCGCTGTTCTTGCCGCGCAGGGCAAGTTGCATCTCTTGAAAAAAACTACTCTTGCACAGCTTCTTTATTCGGCTTTAATGGGCCTGCTCAATCCTTTTATGTACTACCTTGTGCTTCTTGAGGCATACTCTCTTCTTCCTGCACAGGTAGCACAACCACTTAACTTTACATGGCCAATAATGCTGGTCATACTGTCAGTGCCGCTGCTCAGACAGCGTGTGTCTGCGGCCAGCCTGGGAACGATGCTGATAAGTTTTGCCGGCGTTTACCTCATATCTTCACAGGGCAGCCCGTTTGAATTCAGGGTGGCTGATCCGCTGGGTGTTTCCCTTGCACTCGGAAGCTCGGTTATCTGGGCACTTTTCTGGATTTACAATGTGAGGGACAGCAGGAACGAAGTTGTAAAATTATTTTTATCCTTCTTATTTGCTACTATGTTTGCTGCTGTTGCCATGCTTGCAACTTCAGGTTTTGGCAATCTGAACCTTTACGGGGCTGCCGGCGGGGTATATATCGGGCTTTTTGAAATGGGGTTTACCTTTGTGTTCTGGCTTAAGGCAATGCAGTATGCTGTTTCGACCGACAGGATAAGCAATATGATATATCTAACCCCTTTCCTGGCACTGGTTTTGATAAGTATAATCCTGGGCGAGCATATACACCTCACGACGGTGGGGGGGGTGGTACTGATAGTGGCGGGAATTATCCTCCAGAAACTGATGTTGCCGGCTGGATTTGATTCACGTAACCGCAAATGACAAAGAAATAAATATTGTGTGCAAAACGTTTAAACTATTTGCCGGCCTCATTTGTTAATATACCAGAATATTTAATCCTAACTGCTTGATATCATGGAAAAGATAAAATACAGATATATATTCTCCCTGCTCTTTATATTGATCCCGGTAAGTGTCTTATTCAATTCATGCGCTAAGGAGGAAGAGGATGACCTGCAGGATGAGCAGCGCATCGAAGAGAACACCGAGTTTTTTAAACTGATGCGTGAGTGGTACTACTGGTATGACAAGATACCCGACATAAACCCCGCCAATTACGCCAGCGTGTATGATGTTATGGAAGCCTTACGACACCGGCCGCTCGACAGGTGGAGCTATGTTACGACAAGGGAGGAGTTTGAATCGTATTACATCGAGTCAAAGTTTATAGGCTACGGGTTCGGGTCTGCTTTTGATCCCCAGGGGAACCTCAGGGTTACCTTTATTTTTAATACTGTAGACATGTATGAGAATGGGGTGCGAAGAAGCTGGAT
>SLMM01000153.1 GCA_007133565.1 Bacteroidales bacterium | reverse complement strand
CAGGTATTGCATCTGAGGAAGGACTCCTGATTCCTGAAAACTCCCTGGGAATGTCGCTGATCAATATTGAAGAAGAGCGGGTGTTTAAAGATCAGAAATCGACACTTATAAACGATGACGGCATTGCGGAGCGAGTTAACCCTGAATTGAAACTGAACCTTTACATTGTAATATCTGCCAATTTTCAGGATGCTAAAAATTCAGGGTCTTCTGATAATTATGTGGAGGGGTTAAAACAGTTGTCTTACGTGATTTCATTTTTTCAATCGAAAAATGTTTTTACCTCTGACAACACTCCGTCGATGAACAGCTATGATCCGGAACTGAAGAAGCTGGTTGCGGAGCTTTTTTCCTGCAATTTTGAGCAGCTTTCCAATTTCTGGACCACTGTGGGGACCAACTATCTTCCTTCTGTTATTTACAAATTAAGGCTGATAAGGATACAGGAAAAAGCATTGAAGGAGACCAGCCTGCCTGTTGAAAAAATCAGGTATACAAGTTTAAAGAGATAAATGATTCAGATTTATACGGTTTAAAAAATTGAGGCTCAATTAAGGTCAGTATGATTTGTAGAAAACAATGCAACATTAGATAATGGTTAATTTAAATTTCAAGAGGTTATTCAATCTTCGCCTGGCTCACGACTACTTTATTGGTGGCCGGCCATCAGGTATGAACCTGAGGCCAACAAAAGCAACACAGAGACTGATCAGTGGCGGGCGAATGCTTTTCAAGCCAGTTCCAAACGGTATTACTGTACTATATGAAGCTCTTGATGATGAAAAAACTCCTGTTGTTCAGCATAAAGGTAAGATGAAATTTGTTTTTGCCTTAATCGTAGACAATCCGAAAAGATTCTTCAATGTCACTGACCTGGATATGAAGGAAACGGACAGAAAGTTCAGGAGTGCAGATATACTTTATTTTAAAAATTCCACCGGTTCTGCAAATCCAGAAACTATCAGCCATATACTACTTGACTCACTGAGAAGTAAATCATTTTCCTACTTGTTTGGCTTCCCGGGTACACCCGGGAGTGTCATTTTCAGCCTTACAGATGCCGGGGGCCAGAAGATTTCTGCCGGAAAAGATGCGGAGGGCAATCCCTTACCGGTTGAGATAACCCTTGCACCGGATGAGGAGGGCATATACCGGCAAAATATTGATATCCGGAATTTTCCCGATGCACTGTACAGAATAATGGTAAGAGAAGAGGGCAGCGCCGAATGGATGACAAAGGAGGTGTTCTATGCTGAAAATGAACTTTCTTCACAAATTCCTGCAGGCATAGTCGAAATTGTTCTCGGACCCGGACATCTGTATGATGATACTCATGATTACCAGCTGAAATTCACCAGCAAAAAGACCATCTGGAAGTATTATATTATCAACAGGAATGGCAAGTTTGAAGATACCGGTAACCTGGATATCGAGGACAAAAGCGGCGATTTTTCCGAGTTTTATGAATCTGTCGGGTTTATCCGTGATATTGCCGAACCTCCTGAAGCTGCAGGAATTAAGGGAGAGGAAACGGTAATATTCAGATCGGAAGAACCCATTCCATTCTACGAAGAACCTAAAACATCAATATGCCTGAAAAAAAAGTCCGAATCAGCCTGTTTAATAAAGCATCTTCCCAACCCTTCACACAATGGTGTTATTAAGGATTCAGGAGAAGGTGGCGAAAGTGAAATTTATGTATTCATCTAATTTTAACAAATAACAAGATGACGAATTTTAAAACACCCGGCGTATATATACGGGAGATTTCCCGACTGCCGGCCTCGGTAGCACCTGTGGCAACTGCTGTACCTGCATTTGTCGGTTACACGGAAAGAGCTTTGAAAAAGGGGGAAGATGTAGCTTTTACCCCGGTCAGGATCACCTCATTGCTCGAATATGAAGAGATATTCGGAAGGCCTTTCCCGGAACAATTTGGGATTTCCCTTTCCGATGGTCCCCAGAACAGTGAAGCCCCGACTGTTGAAATATCAGGGGATATTTCTCCTTATATCCTGCACTACTGTATGCAGCTTTATTTTGCAAATGGGGGAGGCCCATGTTATATAGTATCTGTTGGAATATACGAAGATGATCTGCAAGATGCTTCTGTTTCATCGGACGCTCTTGCTGAAGGGCTTAAAGCCCTTGAAAATGAGGATGAGCCAACGATACTGGTCATACCCGAAACAGTAAAGCTGGAAGATGATGGTGACAGAAAGACCCTGTATGACGCAATGCTTGATCAATGCGCCGATCTTAAGGACCGTTTTGCCATTCTTGATGCCATGGTCGGCAGTGATAAAGATCCTTTCGCCGACGGCAAGGAATTCAGGGATCAGGTGGGGATGAACAATCTCATGTATGGAGGGGCATACTATCCTTCACTGAAGACCCTGATCCGCTATGCTTTCAATGAGTGGGATCTTTCTATAAGCGATACCCGGTCTGCTCACAAGTTCGACACCTGGTCATTGCGCGACATCAGGGAGGGCGTTATATCTGAGCAGGGAGTGATAGTACTCGAAGAACTTGCTGATCTGAGGGAAGGAGACACGCTTACAATCAATGGTAACATTTTTACTTTTTACAAGGATGATGGAGAAGGTGATATTGAAATAAAGGCTACGCCATCTCCAACGGCAACAGAAATTGCCAAAGCCATTGATGGAACAGAGGGCTTTTCAGCGACCAGGGTCACAGGCGAAGCAACTGTACTGGTAAATATGGTTGGTCCTGATGCCTCGGAAACTGCACTTGAAATTGAATTTACCGCTGCCCCGCCCGAAGAGGAAGAAGAGGAAGAAGAGGAAAGGGAACCTTTTTCAATTTCGATAATTGAGAAAACTGAAATTCTGGCTCCTGACAAGTCTCTGTATAACCTTATCAAAAAAGAGCTGGATAAAAGGAGGGTTATACTGTATCCCTCCAGTGCAATGGCTGGATTGTATGCAAAGGTGGACCGTGACCGGGGCGTCTGGAAAGCTCCGGCCAATGTAAGTGTTAGCTTTGTAAGCGAACCAACCGTGCTTGTTACCCACGAGCAACAGGAGCCTTTGAACGTAGATCCGGGCACCGGTAAATCGGTGAACGTAATACGCAAATTCAATCAGAAAGGCACCCTGGTCTGGGGAGCCCGGACCCTGGCCGGCAATGACAACGAATGGCGGTATGTCCCGGTCCGCAGGCTTTTCATTTTCCTTGAAGAATCGATCAAAAAGGCAACTGAGCCGGTTGTTTTTGAGCCGAATGATGCCAATACCTGGTCGAAGACAAAGGGGATGATCGAGAATTTTCTTACCGGCCTGTGGCGTGAAGGAGCTCTTGCAGGGGCAACAACCCAGGACGCCTTCTTCGTGAAGGTAGGGCTTGGGCAGACCATGAGCGCCATCGATATTCTTGAAGGAAGATTGATAATAGAGGTTGGTGTCGCCGCGGTACGACCGGCCGAATTTATTATACTGAAATTCATGCACAAATTACAAGAATCCTAAAACTGCATAATTATGAGCTACAAAACACCAGGCGTATATGTAGAAGAAATATCTACGCTGCCGGCATCGGTCGCCGGCGTTGAAACAGCCATTCCTGCCTTTGTAGGGTATACGGAGAAGGCTGACAAGGACGGGGGGGCAGAAGACCTCCATATGGTGCCAACCAGGATTACTTCCCTTATTGAATACAGGGAGATGTATGGTGGGCCTGAACCTGAGAGTTTCAAGTTTACAATTGATGATGAAGTTGAAGAATCGGAGCTTGTGAACCGGAATTTCGGGATTGATCTTGAAGGACATACCTTTTCAAAATTCAAGCTGTTTTACAGTCTTCAGCTTTATTTTGCAAATGGTGGCGGGCCCTGCTATATTGTTTCAGTTGGAACATATGATGGCGGCGTTGTTGAAAACCAGAATGGTGATGGTGAAGACGGCCTGATAGGGGGCATTCAGTCCCTGGAAAAAGTAGATGAGCCAACGCTGATACTTTTCCCTGACGCGGTCAGTCTTGGTTCTGCAGCTGAGTACGGAGCACTGGTGCAGGCCGCATTGTCGCAGTGCAACAAACTGAAGGACCGGTTTACTATTATCGACAGGTACAACGATGGTACTACCACCGCAAACTTCCGTCTTTCACTGGGTATGTCGAACCTTAGCTATGGCGCTGTTTACTATCCCGATCTTAAAACTACGCTGAACTATCAGGTTGATGAGGATTCGGCAGTTACCCACAATGACTCGGAAGGTAACAATGGAGTATTTAACACTAACCAGATTAAAGTCCTGAAAGATAATGATCCATCCGTATACCGGTCGCTTATGGCGGAAGTCCGGAAAATATTCGTGGAACTCCCGCCTTCAGGCGCCATGGCCGGCATCTATGCAAGGGTTGATCGTAACCGCGGTGTATGGAAAGCGCCTGCAAATGTCAGTGTTAATTCAGTAATAGCACCAACGATAAAGATCAATGATGAGATGCAGGAAAATCTTAACGTAGATCCGACATCAGGAAAATCAATCAATGCTATCAGGTCGTTTACCGGAAAAGGCACATTGGTATGGGGAGCACGTACCCTTGCGGGTAATGATAATGAGTGGCGCTATGTACCTGTGCGCAGGTTGTTTATTTATGTCGAGGAGTCGGTTAAAAAAGCTACGGAGTTTGTGGTTTTTGAACCCAATACTGCAAACACATGGGTACGTGTACGGGCGATGATTGAGAATTTTCTTACCGGGCTTTGGAGGAATGGTGCTCTTGCCGGAGCAACTACAACTGATGCCTTCTTTGTTAAGGTTGGCCTTGGCGAAACCATGTCGTCACAGGATATCCTGGAAGGCCGGCTGATCGTTGAAATCGGCATGGCAGCAGTGCGCCCCGCCGAATTCATTATTCTCCGCTTTATGCACAAACTACAGGAATCATGATTATTACTTAATCTTACAATTAAAAAATAAAAAGTTATGGCAGAGCAATATCCAATATCCGCTTTCCATTTTCAGGTCGAATGGGGCGGCGAGCGTGTCGGGTTTACCGAGGTTTCCGGACTTACAGTTGAACTGCAGCATATTGAGTACAGGGAAGGAAACGCAAAAGATTACCATGTAACTAAAATGCCCGGAATTCCACAGTACAGCAATATAACCCTGAAAAGAGGTATATACCGTAGTGACAACAACTTCTTTGAATGGCTTAATACCGTTGCGATGAACAATATTGATCGTCGTGATCTGACCATAAGCCTGTTGAATGAAGAACATGATCCGGTTACGGTCTGGAAAGTCAAAAAGGCCTGGCCATGTAAGGTTGAAGGCCCAACTCTGAATTCAACCGGAAATGAAGTAGCGGTAGAGACAATTGAACTTTGTCACGAAGGCTTAACTATTGAGTTTACCTGAAAATGAACAACAAGTATCCGCCGGTTGGTTTTCATTTTGATGTGCGTTTTGAAGGCCTCGAATCAGAGCAGGATATTGGATTCCAGGAGGTGTCGGGGTTGAATGCAACAATAGGTGAATTTACCTTTGAGGAGGGGGGTGAAAACCGGTTTGTCCATCGCTTACCCCAGCGGATAACCTATGATAAGCTCGTACTGAAACGGGGAGTACTGAAAGGTTCAAAACTGATAGAGTGGTTCAGGAACGCACTGGAGCTTTACCGGTTTGAACCGAAGGGTGTGCTGGTAACCTTGCTTGACGAAAATCATGAGCCGCTCGAGTCGTGGAGTTTCATCAACGCATACCCTGTAAAATGGTCTGTGTCAGCATTCAATTCAACCCAGAATGAAGTTGCTGTAGAAACCATCGAATTGTCATACCAGTACTTCAGGAGAATGGATCTGGGCTAATAATAACATATAGCATTTAACAAAGAGATATGCCCATTGAAATAAGAGAACTTGTTATTAAGGCTGTGGTAAATAACAACGCCAGGCAGTCGGATCCTGAAGGTGCGGTTGATGAACGTAACGACCTTACCCGGGAAAGCCTTAATATGGAAGAGATTGTTCAGCAGGTATTAGAGTTGTTACAGGAAAACAGAAATGAACGCTGATGAACGGATCACACGAATATAAAGAACTGGAGGGACTGGCCAAGATGACAAT
>SLMM01000174.1 GCA_007133565.1 Bacteroidales bacterium | reverse complement strand
TTCCCTGAAACGGATATTCCGGATTGCCCCGGTGGTAACCCATGTGGCAATGCCAAGCGGCCTGGAAAGGCCTACTTCGGAGCGGACCGAAAAGGTATGGTCTTTAGAATCCACATTTATCACCTCTTCGTTGTTGATGAAGCATGTGATTGATTCATTGTCAACTCTTATCCTGAAAGTGTACCATCGGCCGTTTTCAAAAGGGAAGCCGGTGCGGGTGAAATTCTCTGAAGCATCAGCTCCGTCTATTCTGCTGATGCCTACCAGCGCACCGCCCCATCCGCCATTTATAAAGGTGCAATGCTCGTCTCTTACCGGAAATGTAACGGCGCTGAAGAAGTCATTGCCGTCAATGCGCATGGCCTCCAAATGAATTTCATAGTCAATTACCGGGAATTCACGCGTCCATGTAATGCCTGTAGGGCCATCGCCAAAAGCGAGGATTATGGAGCTGTCTCTTACCATGACGGGTCCCTGGGGCCCGAAATTAGTTATTTCCCATCCGTCAAGAGTTAGTCCGTTGAACAGGGGGCGCCATCCCTGGCTGTCGGGTTCTGCTTCCATACCCACAACCGCTATCTCTTCAGGTGGAGGAGCTGCCTCCTGTTCCTCCGCAAGGCGGTCAAGCATGTAAAGCATTACAAGTGCAAGAATGATCACAAGCGCCCCGCCGATAATAAGAACAAATGGATACAGGTCTCTTGGATGCTTCATTTTTTTTGACTAAAGGTATGAAAATCCCAATATTAAAACGAAAAACGATTGACAATATTTATTTGAGCAATGCACTTTCTCTCAATTTATTCAGGTTTTGGCAGGCTTGGACTTTTAATTTTTTTCTTAAAAAGTTATGTTTTTCTTAAAAAGTGATGTTTTTAATTGAAAATATTGTAATTTGTATGATGTCAGTTTGAGGATATGGATATCCTGATAGTTTCTGTCAGGTGCTACAAGAATATCTTGTATGAGTATGGGTGACTGAACTTATTTAATCATTTGTAACATACAGGGTTGAAAGCTGTCTGCCCATAGCAGACAGCAAAGAGGTGCCGGGTAAATTATCGGGAGGATCGTTATGAATTATCTCAGGTCATTATTCTCTTTAATTTCTTGTTTTCTCATTTTTTTTCTGTTTCCGGCTGCTTCGGTTGCCCAGGGTACCATCCAGGTTCTGGTATCGGGTGTGCCTCCTGTTTTGTCTTCGCCATATATAGGCGATCTGGAACAGAACTATTACCAGGGCAGGTATCACATTCAGGTTATCTACAATAATCCTGACCCGGTTCCCGTAAGGTTTGAATTTGAGGTAACTCTCAGCCGGCAGGGAGAGGAGTTGTTCAGAATACGGTCACGTCCTGTTGCCTATACTCCCGGCAGCTATTTCTACCGCACATTTGATGACACCCCTGCTGTAAGGTTTACCGAAAACCCCCTTGATTACGTATCATCCCGTCTGCAGGAACAGGTATTACGCGAGGGCATCATTCCCGAGGGTGATTACCTCCTGGAGATAGAGGCCATATGTGTGGATCCCTATGCAACTGTTGCTTCCATACCATCACTTACTCCGTTTGAGGTGAGGTTTCCCCAGCCACCTGTGCTGATATCACCGGTTGACGGAGGCAATGCACCTCCGGTCTTTTCAGTCTTTACATGGACACCGGTTATAGGAATGCCGATGTTCCAGTTTCAGTATGAGGTCCTTATAGTTGAGGTGCTGGATGGCCAGACACCTCTCCAGGCGATACAGGCAAACAGGGAACATGCAAGGATTACTACACTGCAACCACTGATGATATATACCAATGAATACCTTGAGCTTGAAAGGGGCAGGCAGTATGCATGGCAGGTGAGGGCAAGCGAGATAAACGGACTAATACCACTGAGCGACCAGGGGCGCACTGAAATATTCACCTTTGTGGCAGGAGATTTCTTTGGTGATTTCGACACCGACCAGCTGCAGAGGATACTTCTTGTGCCGGGATTTGCCGAACTTATAAATCTTGAAGGGCTTGAAGTTACTTCCGGTGCACATTCGGTTACCCTGAACGGTTTTGCAACATTGAGCCTCGATTTTATGGAGAACGTTGCAGGGACAATTGAGATTGATGTCTACTGTTATGACCTGGAGATACAGATAGGAGATATTGTAAATCCCGCTGTTATGGGAGGATCTGTTGGCGGTGACATACGTGGCGAATTTTTTCCGGTCGCTGGGGCCGGTGAGATTGTAGCATTAGAGAGAATTGAGTGGGGGCTTATGGAGGGACTGACGGTTGAGGCAAAGATCATTGATCCGACCGGTGACCTGTTTGAGGCTGAAGGCACACTGAACCTTTCAGCGGCAGGTTTGCAGGGCACGATAACTGCTACCGGACCGGCCGGAGCGCCACTCTTTGAATATGGCGAGCATCCTGTTGAGCTTGCGGTTAATTCTGTTACCGCTACTTTCCCGGGAGCTTATCTTGCGGCCGATGCACAGCTGAAATTCTTCAGGGAACCGACACCGTGCTTTATACCCAATATAATATTGACAGAAGGCATTGCTGAGTTTTCGGCATCCTGCCCGATTGACTTTTCTGTACCGCTGGTGCCGGGTTCAGACCTGGCAACGCTTCATCTTGAGACTGGCGGCGGGAATTTTACCATTGGTGCCGAAAACCCATCCTTTGGATTTGAATTTACGCTGATAAGCTCGATAAGGCTGAATGCGCCGGGCGACGGTCATTACGATATCCCGGTAATACTCAGTTTGTCATCCGAAACAGGTGTAAGTGCAGATATTCGTGCTCCGCCGCTTACCTACCATTTCCCGGAAGTTGACCTCGGTATAGCGGGCATGAAGATCCTTCGTATTGAAGACCCCTGGATAAGCTATGAACCCGGTACCAACAGATGGGATTTCGGTTTTGAATTTGATGCTGGCCTCAGTTTTCCCTCCCTTGATGACCTTGAGCTTCCCGAATTGTATGGAATAACGATAGACAGAAATGGCATACATTTCCCTCCCGTTCACTTCGACAGTGACGATCTGTACGTAATACCGCAACTCAGCCTCGCCGGATTTGGCGCCAGGCTCACCTCATTCACCATCCCCGCATTTACTTTTCCCTGGTTTGACTGGGACGGTAATCTTCCCGGTCCGTGGGATTTTGAGTTTGATTTTGAGCTTACTTTCCCCCGGTTTCCGAACCATATGCCCCATTGCCTGCGTAACCTTTCACTTGACGTCGAAAGGGCAGGTTTTTCTGGCGGCCGGTTTTCTGCCCTGTTCCCTGAAACAGTTTTCAGCGACGATGAGTGCAGCTTTGAGATCGGTGCCGGTTACCGGCTGTTGTTAAACCGTCTTGAAGGCGGAATGACCGGTATTGTTGAAGCAGATGAGTTTTCTCTTGACGGCCACCTTTCTCTCGATGCAGCGTTGATCCTTGGCGCTCCTTTTGATTGCGGAAATGGTGCCGAGGTGCAACTTGGTGCCGATAACCTTGCCATGAACAGTGAGGGGATGATTTCCGGTGAAATCACCGGCCTGATTCCGGCCTGCCCGGTATCGGTGGGTCCCTACGAGGCAATGGTCACAGGTTCGAAACTGACATTCAGCGCCGGGAGTGGCGGACAGGCGGCTTTGTTTGAAGCCGGGGCATATCTTGAATTTCCGGTTCAGGCTGGCGGGACCAACCAGTTCACCGGCGAACTGGCAATAGACCTGATAGCAGGTGAACTTACCGCCCTCGATTTTGAAATAGACGAGCCCTTTATATGGAAAGTTCCGGCAAGCGAGGAGGTGCTCATATTCAACATTGAAAGGGCGCGTATTTCGCTGGAGGGACTTATGGTACATGGCCGGCAGGATTTTATCGCAGGCAACCGGACGATAGGTGTCATGTTCAATGAGCTTCTTATTGATCTGAAAACTTTCAAAATAAAGGAGGGATATATCCTGTTTGATGAGGCCTTTGCCCTGGAAGCGGGCATTGATCAAAATGATTTTTCTCTGGTTTATCGTTCAGTAGACACCGGCGAAAGTCTCTCGCTCGACCCCGGCGTATTGTTCAGCCTTGCGGGTGCAGTGCAGATAGATTCCGGGGGACTGCGTACTACTGGCAGCGCAGATGCGGAAGTTGCCTTTGCCGGTGTTCAGATTGGCGACCTCTCCGTTAACTTTTCTGACGACTTTGCATTTGGCCTCGACCCTTTCAGGGTGAGTGACGGACAAATTGATGTTACCTACCAGGACAACCTCCTTGCAGTGATCGATGAGTTCGGCTTCCACCCGGTGCTCTCCTTCTTTGACCTTGGAGCGGTGCTACCTGTACATCTGCCTGTTCCCCACACCTCGGTGGCCTACCTGGTGCTCAAGGATGAAGATGACAACTTTCTGGTTAATGTGGACGATGATCCTGACAGTGATCTGGGGGTGATACTTGGAACCAGGCCCGGTGAACCGATAGACCTTGTCCTTCCCGTTCTGCAGGGCGAGCTGGCTGAAGCTCCCAGGGTCGGGGTCCATTTCAGCGGGGTGAAACTGTCCCTTTCGCCTCTCCGTTTTGAGAGCGGGCAGATTCAGGCTGACGTATCGGGTATGGCTGAGTTTCTGGACCTGGAAGAACGGTTCGGCATACCCTTTTCACTCGAGCAGATCCTCTACGGCAATTTTGATGATTTCCACGATACCTTTAACAAGGGGTTGTTCTTCACCGGACAGCTTAAGCTTTTTGAGGAGCAGCTGGGAGAGAATGCAATGGTTTCGGTATTCGTTCAGCAGGACGGAACTTTGCTGACAAATTTCAGCGTAGCTGACGTGGACAGGGACATCCCGCTTGTGCCGGACAGCGACATTGCCGTGATCAGTATAGATGCCCTGTCGGGGCACTTCCAGATTCCGCTTCTTACTGCCGCACTCCCGGTTTTTGAGTTCAATATAGATGGAGGGTTCAAGGTACAGTACGATAATAACATCGCACGGGCAGATATTGTCGCAAGGTATGACCGCCGCGGTTTCCACCTTCTTGACTTTGAGTATGACATCAGCTATAAGCGGCCGGAAATTGATATTGACCCCTTCATCTTCAGGATCGATGAGATCCGAAACCTGTTCATGGATTATCGCAGGGGTGATGGTTTTGATTTTTATGCGGGTCTGGATATTTCTTTCGGAATGAAGGTCGAAGATGACACTCTTCTTATACCCTTACGGGGGATAGAGTTACGGCCCACCGGGTTTAATATTCCCAGGCAGGAGATAAACGACGGAACCGACCCGAGGCTGAGGGCACCTGGCATTACTCTTTTCGGCATTCACCTGCAACCACTTGCCTTCGAGATGGATGGGGCTGACGTTGATATCTACAATTTCAGTCCGGGAGACCTTATCGGACTGCTGCCGAGGGTAGATTTTGCAATCACTTTCCCCGAACTGGCCGAATCTTTTCCGGATCTTGCCGGTCTTTCGCTCACAGTTTACCAGGCGGGCTATTCCAACGGACGCTTCACAGGCTCGGTTGAGGTTTACAATCCCCTGCAGCCTGTAAGGATCCCCATGGGGTCTACATTTCTGGATGTATATGAGTTTGCCGGCGACCTTATTGAGACAATCCGGGATGGCCAGCCTGTACAGGGCATAGATATATTCATAAGCGGGTCTGTTCCCGGGCCGGACATCTTTGAGTCTGATGAGCCCTGCGACCCGGTTGAGTTCTCGCTTGCAATAGTCCAGGGCAGGGGCTTCTCCGGAACGGTACAGAATTTTGTGCCCTGCGGGGCCATGCCTATCGGACAGCTATCACTTACCTTTGTTGAATCAAGGCTGGAGTTTGAGTTCGAAGAAGACACCCAGCAAGTTATCCTGGCCGGTGGTGCAGAGCTGATAATACCGCGCGCCGGCGACCAGTCGCAAACTGCAACGGCCAGCGGCACCATCGAGATGGATATCCTTACGGGCACGCTGATAGACGGATCGATAGAGATCAGCGATGCATTCAACTGGTCATTGCCGGCCGGTGCCGAAGACCCCTTCTTTACGTTTGTTGTCAATTCGGCGCGTCTTGACAGGGAGGGGCTGACTCTCAGGGCACGGGGCGATATGCAGGTTACCGAACAGGTGCTTGTCAGGGT
>SLMM01000024.1 GCA_007133565.1 Bacteroidales bacterium | reverse complement strand
TTATGCAAGTAAACTTTAAATATCTGATTTTTTGGGCTGCCGCCATTTTCTTACTGGTTGGTATGTCAGGGTGCCGGAACACGGCGTCCCGGGCCTCTCAGCAGGGTATCGGGATATATGCCGGAAACCCTTATTACTGGGAATACAATGGAAAACCGGTACTTCTACTGGGAGGTTCACATGAAGATAACCTCTTCAACCACCCTGAAGGCCTCGAACAGCACCTTGATCTGCTTGCCGCCAGCGGAGGCAACTACCTAAGGAATACCATGAGCAGCAGAAACCCCGGGAATCCCTGGGCTTTTAAAAAGGACGGCGAAACAGGGTTGTATGACCTGCGGCAGTGGAATGAGGAGTACTGGAACCGGTTTGAGGATCTTCTCAGACTTTCATATAAACGCGACATAATCGTACAGATCGAGGTCTGGGACCCCTGGGATTTTTTCAGGTCAGAGGCCGCCATGGGTTTCGGCGATGGCAACGTGGGCTGGGAAAGCTGCCCCTTCAACCCCGTCCTTAATATAAATTACACTTCTGAAGAGACTGGCCTGGAAGAGGTCGTGGACTACACGGTTCACACCCCAAACCGGCACATGTTTTTTCAAACTCCTGCTGAACTGGCCGATATCCCAAAGGTTAGAAAATACCAGGAAGCCCTGGTCGAAAAAATGCTCTCCATATCACTTAATTACCCGAATGTTCTCTACAACATAAGGAACGAATGCCGGGAAGCGGCGGAATGGGCCCGCTACTGGGCAAATTTTATCAGGAAGCATGCTGAGGGTCAGGGTAAAAAAGTTTACATCACCGATATGAGGAGGTCGGAGGACTTCAGCACTCCCGAACAGATAGACCTTCTAAATGACAGGGTCCATTTCGATTTTGTCGACATATCACAAAACAGCCATTACAGGGGACAGGAACATTATGACCAGGTGATTGAGATACGCCACCATGTGTCAGGGCACCCGATCCCGTTGAACAATGTAAAGATCTACGGGGGAACCTCGGGATGGACCGGTGGCGTCGAAGAAGGTACCCGCCGGTTCTGGAGGAATATCTTTGCCGGGGCTGCCTCTGCGCGCTTCCACCGCGAAGGGCCCTCTGAAAATTTTTTCGGTGTCGGATTAAATGAGCTGGCAAAAACACACATACGCAGCGCCAGGATGCTAAGTGAGATGGTAAACATCTTCGATGCCCGTCCCGACAACAGTGTTCTCGGCGACAGGTCGGCCGACGAGGCCTTTTGCCTTGCCAGTCCGGGAAAGGAATACACCCTCTATTTTCCCGCAGGAGGTGAAGTCTTGCTCGATCTCGGATCAATCCAGGGCGACGTTGAGATAGTGTGGCTTGACATACTGAATTCCCGGTGGCTGGATGTCGAACCCGGCAAGGGTGGAGAACAGAGCAGGCTTTCCACTCCGGGTGAGGGACAATGGGCTGCGGTAATCAGGCCGGCCGGCATCCCGGGATCCAATTAAAATGAAAAGAACCCAACAAAACATAACCTTTGACATGAGAAAAACGATCATTTTAAGCACATTAACAGGTATAATCCTCTCTACTGCAACACTTTTAACAGCCGCCACAGGGAATGAAGGTGATATCAGGCCCTACAGGAACAACCCCTGGTACTGGGAATACAAGGGTGATCCAATAATGCTGATAGGTGCAAGCGACAGGGATAATCTCTGGCAATGGTCGGGAAACGTTCTGACCGGTCATCTTGACCGCATGGTAGCTGCCGGAGGGAATTACGTACGAAATACCATGAGCGACAGGAATGATGGAGATACATTTGCTCCCAAAGAGATTGAAGATGGGCTTTACGATCTCGACCAGTGGAACGAGGAGTACTGGAAAAAATTAAGGTTCTTTCTTGATGAGACCAAGAAACGTGGCATCATTGTTCACCTTACACTGTGGGACTGGTTTGATCTTTCGGGCGATGGTGTTTACGGGCGGTATGCCATTCATCCCCTGAACCCTGAAAACAACATAAACTGGGATCCGGGTACCATTAACAATGCATGGGACTATTACGGCGGTTCGCTTGCCACGAACAATGAACCGGTCCTTGCCTACCAGCACAGGTTTGTGGACAAGCTTATCTCCATATCTTCAGGGTATGGAAATGTGTTCTACAATATTGCAAATGAGAGCGGACTGGGTGCCGAATGGGATAACTACTGGGCCCGTTATATTAAAGAGGCAGCTGCCAGGCATGGAAGGGAGATACATGTAACCACCATGCTTTTTACTCCCGACAACTCGGTTCGCAGGGTAATGAACTACAGGGACATTTACAGCTTTGCAGAAGTATCCCAGAACAACCAGGATGCTGTCGGACCCGTTTACGGTAAAAAGCATTACGAAAACCTGCTATTCTGGAGGCGGATGATCGCTATGAGCGATGAAGGCCCTATGCCAATCAACAACGTAAAGGTTTATGGCGAGGGTGTGGGACTGAACACGGCAGCAGGCACTGAAAAAGAGGCAGTTGAACGCTTCTGGAGGAATATATTCGGCGGTGCGGCATCAACTCGTTTTCACAGGCCGGCTATGAGAGATGGCGGAAGATGGGGCTGGGGGATCGGAATCAACGAACGGGCACAGCAAACCCTTCGTGCTGTTAATATGTTCCTCGATGAGTTTGACATTTTCAATGCCGAACCCTATGAGGCGTTTCAGACAGTCGGCAACTCAGTCGACGTCTATTGCATGGCAGATATAGGCAAAGCCTATGCCATCTATTTTCCCGGCGGCAGGGCAACCGTTCACCTGGACCCCTGGGTTCATGCCGAAAAGGTATCGGTCAGGTGGCTTGATATCGCATCACTTAGGTGGAGCGACGAGGAGATAATAGAGCCCGCATGGGATCAGTTCGACGGAAATAACTGGTGGGGGCCCCAGCGCATCATTACCCTCGACCCGGGCAACCATCGCTCATACGTGGCAGTGGTAAGGGTCTTGGAATAATCCCGGACAAGGCATCGGACCTTTTATTAATAAAAACCGCAATATTATCTGCTATATCATCGTCAACCAATTTTTTTGAACTATGAAACCGACTAATTAAACCAAACAATCTGAAAATCTGATATTATGATCGCTAACCCGAGACATCTGATTATCTGCCTCTCCTGCGCATTGTTCGCGGCAGGATTATTTGATTCAACCGCCAATGAGCGTCAAACCAGGGTTGTAATAGAGGGAGAAAAGTTCTACATCAACGGGACCCCGACATATGAGGGCCGTACATGGAAAACATCCTACGGCGGGGAATACCCGGTTGAGGGTTTACTTATGAATGCTCGCCTTGTGCAGGGAATATTCGACGATCTGAATGAAATGACAAGGGGACAATGGGCCTATCCCGATACAGGGGAATGGGATCCCGATCGTAATACCAATGAATATGTAATGGCCATGGCATCGTGGCGGGAGAACGGACTGCTGGGGTTTACCATGAACCTGCAGGGCGGCTGTCCTTACGGCTACTGCAGCGGCTTCCCGTGGGACAACTCGGCATATGAACCTGACGGTTCACTCAGGCAACCGTTCATGCAAAGGGCAGAGCGCATTCTTGACCGGGCCGATGAGCTGGGGATGGTTGTGATACTGGGGCTCTTCTATTTCGGTGAAGACGGCCCCCTGGAAAATGAAGAGGCAATCCGCCGGGCCGTTCGCAATGCTGTCACCTGGGTGCTTGATAAGGGGTATACCAACGTGATAATTGAAATAAACAATGAGTGTTCGGTGCGGGCCTATGACCATGACATACTCCGTTGCCACCGTGTTCATGAACTTATCACCCTTGCAAAAGAGATTGATGTCGGCGGGCGCTCACTTTACGTAAGCACATCACTCGCGGGCGGACAGGTGCCGCCCGACAATATTGTTGAGGTATCCGATTATGTGCTTATCCACGGTAACGGGGTTCAGAATCACGAACGAATCACTGAAATTTCGGCACAAGTCCGCGAAAAAGATGTATACAGGACGATGCCTCTGGTAAATAACGAGGACGATATCCCCTGGCGAAATGCCGACCAGGGATGGGGAGAAGTGGGCAATAATTTCGTAGCCAGTGTTAAAAGCTTTACCGGATGGGGATACTTCGACTTCAGGCTGCCTGACGAAAGGTACGATTACAACCAGGGTTTCCAGAGCATACCAGTGAACTGGCAGATCTCATCAGACCGGAAGCGTGACTTTTTCAATCTGCTTGCTGAGATAACCGGAAGTCCCGGTTCACCTGCCATCGATCTTGATTTTTCACCCCTTATCGGGGAAAGTATTGATGTCACGATAGAGGGAGGTCCGGAAGGTATTGATATCGGGAAACTGGAGCTGATCGTTAACAATCGCACCGTAGCAGTCTCCGGTAAGGTTCCCGAAGTGTTTTATCCCGAAAAAATTGATCAAAACATGATGGAGGGAGAACACTGGATCAAGGCAAGACTGACCTATTTCCGTGACGGACGCGAGATCATAATCGAATCGCCATATTACAAAAATCCATGGTGGCCCTACGGAGGGTGGAATTAAAACCATATTCAACCCCCTGGTTTACTCCAGCGGGATAAATTAATAATGAACCAAACATATTAAGTTTATCTATCAAATAATACAATGATTATTAAATCAGTAGTTTGTACAGGATTATGGATGCTCCTCATAACAGTTATAACCACGGGGCTCCAGGCATCAAAACTGACCAATATAAAAATACTTGACCGGGACTTTCTGATAGTACACTTCAAAGACGGGGATGTGAAATTCGTGGATGACGGAACGGGCCCTACCGCTTTTGCCGGCCACTCGTCAGATTCTGACAACTCATATGTGGTTACATATGGTGAGGCACTCAATACAGATATTTCAGCAGAGGCCGGCCGCTGGAGGATCGTATCTCAGGATGACACAAACTATGGTCCGCAAGGCTTATCACCGGTGGCTGTGTTCCGGAAGACCAGGGTGAACGGTATGTCTTATACCGGCTGGGATCCTGATATCTCCGACCATGGTTTTGATTATACCAAAGAACACTTTATCTATCTCCGGCTTCCTTCTTCAATGCAGCAGGGAAGCACCTACACCTTGAAAATTGATCAGAAACTTGGTTCGGATGTGACAGAGACATCTGTAAAGTATGACATTTTCAACAATGTTTCTGAAGCGGTGCATGTTAACCTGGTGGGATATTTGAGCAACTCAAGGATAAAACCGGCAGATCTTTACCACTTTCTGGGAGATGGCGGAAACCGTGATTATTCCGGGTTTGAAGGCAATGAGGTTTTTATTTATGATGTTAACAGCGAAGAGATACACAGCGTGGGCCGGGTTGCATTCTGGATGGAAAGTCAGACAGAAGCGAACTGGAATCTTACTGGTTCCGATGTGTGGACAGCAGATTTTACAGGGTTCAACAAACCTGGCACTTACCGGCTTGTGATTGATGGTGTCGGCGCCAGCCAGGATTTTGATATCAGGGATGATATTTACAGGGTTCCCTTCAAGGTTTCAATACTGGGTTACTACTATATGAGAATAGGCGAGGACAGGATGGATATGGTCCCTGTACCCAGGCGCCCCTTATGGATACCGGATACAGACCCGCCCGACACCAAAATCATTATCACAGACATGCACCCGTTCCATCCCGAATGGGGGACTTTTTCCACTGGAGACGCCTGGGACCGGCCTGTGGACTGGATCCCCTACATCAAGGAGGGTAGTCCGACAAATCCGAATGCAATAGGCGGCCACAGCGATGCGCTGGACTGGGACCGCCATCTTGGGCATGTTGTAAATGTGTATGATCTGTTGCTTGCCTATATTATGAGTGACGGCACTCTGGATGACGATGATTTAAGGATTGCCGAAAGCGGGAACGGCATCCCCGATATTATTGATGAAGCCAGGAATGAGGTGGATTTCTGGCTGAACCTGCGCTACCAGGACGGGTATTCTCACGGCCTTACAAATCCCGATGGGAATAACAGGCTCTACCAGGCAGGGAATACGGCTATTGCAGCGTGGGCGAATGCGCTTAACAGCGCTATGCTTAGCTACAGCTTCCAGATATCCGGCCACGATGACCTGGCTCGCACCTATAGAGATTCAGCAATTGTTGCCTTCAATTTTGCCC
>SLMM01000015.1 GCA_007133565.1 Bacteroidales bacterium | reverse complement strand
CCCGTTCTTTCGCGATAACACTTATATCATATACATACTCATAAAAAACAGTCGGTTCCGAATATGTAAATGATATGGAGCTGACCCTCTGCCGCGATGCCTCACTAACTATCTGCCCGGGGGGCATTGAAAGCTCCCGCACCTCTCCCGGTCCCCTCTGCGAAATATGCCAGTTATGGCAATACCTGCATCTCAGGTTGCAACCCACTGTTGCGAGGCAAAGGCGCCGGTGGCCCGGATAAAAATGGTACAATGGTGCCTTTTCAATGGGGCCGGTATCGACAGTACATGGCCTGCCGTAAACCATGCTGTAAAGGGTCCCCCTCCTGTTCTGCCTGACCCTGCAGAAGCCGTTTTCACCTGGTTTGGTTGTGCAGCGATGGGGACAAAGAAGGCACTGAACCCTGTTGTTGTCAAGCTTCTCGTAAAACATGGCCTCCCTGCCGCGCGCGGACTGGCTGCCTGGGGCCATCAGGCTGCCCGGATAAAAAACGGCAGCACATCCAGAAGCAGCTTTCCTCAAAAAAGTGCGTCGGTCATGGTAGTTCATCTGTATCAATTCTGGTTCACACGCAGACAATAATTCTACAGATTAATTAACGGGCAAAACTTCCGGTTTGGTACTGTTAATCTTCAAAGTTGAAGCCCCCTCATCTTCCGGCAGGCAAAATCCTCTCAACATGAAGGGAGCACAATTTTATATAAGTGCCGTAAAACCCACAAGTCTTTTTAGCTTATGGAATGTAAGGCACAAATGGGTAGTTCACTGCCCGGTAATTTTCAGCAGTGTTCCTGAGGCGACCTGGTCGGTAAGTTCCATATTGTTCAGGAAGGCAAATTCCTCCATCCTGTCCGGTTTTACATCATAAGATCTGAAAATATCGGCAAGAGTTCCGGAACTAAGGGCCTGGACAATCCTTATTCTTTCAGGCTGAACATTCAGCCTTGAAGGATCGGTCAGTTTGCGGAAGCCGGCCATGGTTGATTCAAATGAGGGCAGAAAACTATCAAAATCCTGCCGGGCCGACACACCATGAAAAACATAGTAGGATCCGTTATCATCAATAAAAAATGACAGTATCCGTGTCTCTGCACCCTGATCAGCCGCCCCATCCTGTACCTGGCCGGAAACTACTCTGATTGCCGGCATTCCACTCACTGTTGTCCTTTCCCTTGACAGAACATTCAGATCAAGCTGCTGCAAAGTAGCCTCAGCCGCTTCCTCAAGTGTGTTTCCCTGTGCGAAGGTGAATACAATCAGCGCCTTCCCGTCCTGGGGTGCAATCCTTACCTGTACCGGCATGTTTTCCAGTCTCCACCCGGCGGGAAAGGGAAATTCAAATTCAAGCTCCGGGTGATAAAATATGTTGCCATCGGTAAATCCCTGACGTGGATCATCTCCGTAAACCATTCCCTGAAGCAGCTCCAGGTAGCTGTCCCTGTTAACCTTCCATGCGCTGTTATCAAGTTTCTCCTGCCATTTTTCAGCATCCCTGATGACTGCATTGTAGCGGTCGCCCGGATCCGGGTGGGTTGACAGGAAAGTGGGAATTCCGTTATGTTCGCTGGCCAGGTTCATCTTCACCAGTACCTGGTAAAAATCCGCCATCTTGCGGGCATCGTATCCTATTTTTGAAGTGTACTCGACACCAAGCTGGTCAGCTTCACGTTCATCTGCACGGCTGAAACTCAGAAACACTAATTGCATTCCGGCCATGGCATAACCGGCATAGGGCCTGAATTCTTCCGAAGCTATCATTCCGCCTATCAGAAGCAGCTGTCCCATAGTCTGTTTGGCATGCCTGCTCACCATGTGCCGGGCAGTGATATGCCCCATTTCGTGTCCGAGAACACCTATCATTTCAGACTCGTTATTGAACTGGGCCAGAATACCCCGGGTCAGGTAAATGTAACCTCCCGGCACGGCAAAAGCATTAATTACAGGTGAATCCAGTATCCTGAAATGGTATTCAAGACCAGGACGGTGAGATATCAGCCCCATCTCAGCGCCCTTCTCCTCTATCAGGTTCAGCAAGGGTTCATTATCATATTTGCCGAATGCGGCAACAAGCTGGGGATCATACTCCCTGCCCATGCTTATCTCCTGCCTTTCTGACATTAACACCAGCTGTCGCCTGCCGGTTACGGGATTGATTGCACATGATGATCCCAACAGCATAACAAGCAGACAGAGCAGTGCAACCGGACTGACAAATCTTCTCATGGCAATATTATTTGAAGGTTTCAAATAGAGGCAATCCCCTTTTGGGGCTTTCTACCAGGTATATCTTGCCCCAAGCGACAGGCCCCATCCCAATCCGGAACCATGGCCGATAAAATCCCACATTGGACGCACATCAATGCTCAGCAGAAACGGTGCGTCCAAAGTGTTAAAATCATATTCCAGTCCGATCTGGCCTCCCACACCTATATTCAGATAGTTTTCCAAAACATCATAACTGTAGAATCCAGCTGCTGCACCCGGTCCGATATACCAGTTCAAACCATCGTTCAAATTCCACACCCAGTGGTAAATACCGGCAACAAAAAACCGGTTGTGGTCACGGCTTGCCCCGAATCCCAGATCAGCCTCAAACCTGTTTTTATCACTCAGTCCATGCTGATAGGATATTTCAGCGCCAAATACCGATCCGGCGCCAAACCTTAAGCCAAGGGCACGAGGGTTAACTTGTGCCGACAAATAAGAATGCGCACCAAAAAACAGAATACCGATGACCATAATCCTAACAAGGATGGTAAAGCGGGTTTTTTCAACAGATTGTTTTATTGTCTCCATAACAAGAATAATTTACTTTACAGAAAAATTTAATACTGCAGCTAAGCTACAGCAAAATTGTGAAAAAAATCCATGCCGTGCAACCCTGATTAAAAATCTTCGCGGACAAGGAAATGAGCATAAAATCCGTTTTCTTTGTCATGTCAACTGTTTAATAACCCCTTGTAAAATAAATTAATGACAAACAAGGAACTGAAAGAAAAATACACGGACATCTGCAGCAGCATTGCCACCCGCAGGCTTAAGCCGGCATTCGATATGCTTGAGGAGCTTATTGCAGGCAACGGGCTCGGATTTTGCTACGACGAATACAAAAGGCTCGAAGAGACCTACCAGTATATGCTAAGGTACACGGTAGAGGGTGTAACCGATCCTGAAAGACAAAAGGTTTACCGCAAGTTGATAGTTTCGGCTTTCGATCTGGCCGACCGGGTTAATGAAGCCCTGCGAATGAAATTTGCAACGACAGTCGAGTATGACAAAAAAAGGGCGGCAGGTAGCAGGCCTGCGACTGATTCTGCGGCCCATGGCTCCGATGAACCCATGGACCTCAGTGCAGAAATGCAGGATAAAGTAAGAAATTGCTTTTACCGGGCATGGTTCAGCGACAAGCTGTCTGCCGAAGACTCAAAAAAGTTTGGCAGTTTTCTTCAAAACACCATGGTACCTTCAGTGTACAGATCTTTTTTAGTATCGGCAATTACGCTAAGCCTTCAGCGCTATTTTGACCAGGAGAAGTTCAGGCTGCTTTTCATCGGCTACGAATCAGGCGATGCCGGTATAAGCCAGAGGGCTCTGGCCGGGCTGCTGATATGCCTCTATATGTATGACAGCAGGATGCCCTATTATCCGGAGATTACCGGCAGGCTCAGGATACTGAATGAGAAGCCGGCCTTCAAACGAAACCTTGAGAAAATCATAATCCAGCTTATCAGAAGCAAGGAGACCGAGAAGCTGCAGCAGCGCATTCGCGACGAGATCCTTCCTGAAATGATAAAGATAAGCCCCCACCTCAAAAACAAGATCAACCTCGACAGCCTTATGGAAGAGGGACTTACAGAGGACAAGAACCCTGAATGGGAGGATATTTTTAAAGACTCTCCCGGTTTGCTGAATAAGATGGAAGAATTCTCTGAAATGCAGATGAAGGGCGCCGATGTTTTCATGGGATCATTTTCAATGCTTAAATCTTTTCCATTCTTCAACGAAATAAGCAACTGGTTTCTCCCCTTCTTTCCGGAAAACAGGGATTTGTCAGGCGTTATTGATCCTGAAAGTTCTGTGTCATCGGAACTTGTCGAGGCAATCGAACAGGCACCTATCCTTTGCAACTCCGACAAATATTCATTTTGCCTCAGCATACAAAGGCTGCCAAAGGAGAACCTTGAATTCATGACCCGGGCAATGAAGGCCGAGATGGAACAGGTAAAGGAGCTGAAAGAGGATGAGGAGCTACTTGACCCCGGCCACCGGGAAGAGGTTATATCCAACCAGTATATACAGGATCTGTACCGCTTCTATAAACTTTTTCCCCGAAAGGGTGATTTTGAAGATATCTTCAGTTGGAGGCTTGATTTTCATAACAAGACCGTACTGGGCGACATCCTTAAGGAAGACATAAGGTTGCTAAGGAACATTGGCGAATATTATTTTGCCAGGGACCATTACAGGGAAGCAGCCGGGATATTCAACTATCTGCTCGAACATGAGCCAAAAGGCGAACTTTACCAGAAGATAGCATGGTGCCACCAGAAAAGGGGCAGGTTCAGGGCTGCGCTCGATAATTACCTTAAGGCGGAGCTGTATGATGTAAACCGGCTCTGGAACACCAAAAAGATAGCGCTGTGCTACCGTAACCTGAAAAAGCCGGGGAAAGCCCTTGAGTACTACAGGCAGGCCGAAAAGTCCGATCCGGAGAACCTGGCTAACCACCTCAACATTGGGAACTGCCTGCTTGAACTGGGCAGGTACGACGAGGCCCTGAAATGCTACTTCAGGGTTGAATACCTGGCCCCGGGTAACAGCAAGGTGTGGAGGCCCATTGCCTGGTGCTCGTTCCTGACAGGAAAGAAGGAACAGGCAGAAAAATACCTCATAAAGCTTATCGAAGATCAGCCCAACAAACATGACTTCATGAATATGGGCCATGTGCAGTGGAGCCTGGGCAAACGGAAAGAGGCCCTGGAGTATTACCGGAGATCCATCTCCAAAAAAGGTGCAAAAGCGGGAGGGGCTGCATCCGGAAGCAGCAGGTCCGGAAGCGCCGGGGCAGGGGGAGCCGGGGCAGGGGGAGCCGCAAAGAAAGCAGTCCCCGAAACGGGAGAGCATGATGAAACCTTCACCTTTAGGGAATTCCTGTCAGTTTTCGAGGAGGACCTTCCGCATCTTTCAGGCCAGGGCATTGACATGGAAGATGTTCCCATAATGCTCGACCAGCTCAGGTACTGGCTGGAGGAATGATCAGCCGGTAATTTTTTCTGCGATGCACGGTTACTGGCCGCAGGGTGGTCTGTTTTTTAAAGAAGCGTACGGGCAGCAGTCTGAACCGGGTCCCATACCGGCGAGAAGGGCGGTGCATAAGCCAGATCCATGTCCACTACCTGCTGTGCGGTCATTCCGGCAGTTATAGCGGCAGCAACGGTATCAATCCGTTTGGCAGACCCATTCATCCCCACTATTTGTCCACCGATAATTCGCCCGGTCTTCTCTTCAGCTAGCAGCTTAACTGTCATCCTGCCCGAACCGGGAAAATATGATGAACGCGACGGGCTCTCAATTGTAGTTTTGCGGTAAGACAGACCGAGCTCGCCTGCCTCCTTCTCCGACAGTCCCGTCCGCGACATCTCCATGTCCCTGAACCGGGTAATTGCTGTACCAAGGACACCCGGAAATTCGGCATCACCTCCGCTTATGCAGATGCCTGCCACCAGTCCCTGCTTGTTGGCGACTGTTCCAAGAGGTACAAACACCTGCCTTTTCTTGAGAATATGATATGATTCGGCACAGTCACCTGCTGCCCACACCCCGCCGGCTCCTGTCTCCTGCCTTTTGTCAACCTTGATGGCTCCCCCCGCACCGGCAGGAATCCCCGCCTCCCGGGCAAGAGCTGAGTTGGGCTTTACACCCAGGCCCAGGATTACCAGGCCGGATTCAAGGTTAAGGCTTCCGGCAAGCACCCTCCTGACCCTGCCCTCCGAATCTTTTTCGAATCCCTCAATCTTCTCACCAAGAAAGACCTTTACTCCCTGTTTCACCATATATTCAGCAACCGGCCGTGTCATCTCCTCATCCATGGTGGTCATGACCTGGCTGGCCATATCTATGAGCGACACTTCAAATCCCCGGTCTGCGAGGGCCTCAGCCATCTCAATACCAATAT
>SLMM01000013.1 GCA_007133565.1 Bacteroidales bacterium | reverse complement strand
GGTTCAGCCTCAGGCCCGGATCGGTTCAGCCTCAGGCCTGTATCTTTTCTGTTCAAACCTGGCACAGTTAAGGCTCAGGCCCGCATCAGACCAACCTCAGCCCTGGATCAGTTCAGCTTCAAGCCTTATATTTGTTGCCTTGAGGGCCCTGGAAACCGGACAGTTCACCTTTGCATCTTCAGCGATTTCGAGGAATTTCTTCTCATCAATTCCCTGTACCCTGCCTTTTGTCTTTAGCAGTATTTCAGTAATTGAAAAGCCATCGCCGGTTTTTGACAGGGTCACCTCAGCCTCGGTGCTGATCTCTTCTGGTTTGAAACCGGACTGGTCGAGGGTGTGAGCCAGGGCCATCGAGAAACAGCTTGCATTTGCAGCTCCAATGAGTTCTTCGGGACTTGAAACTGATTTGTCATCCTCAAACCTTGATTTGAAGCTGTATGATCCCTGATATTTGCCGCTTTTAAGTTCAAATTCGCCATTACCTTCTACGAGGTTGTTTTTCCAGGTTGCACTTGCATAATGTTTGCTCATGGTTTTATTTTTTTGTGTTTAACATCTATTTCAGTATCTAGAACGTCATTATCATGACTATTGTTCAAATCATGTGATAAGAGCAGAGATCATTCGCCGCCGGAAGCCCGCAATTATGACAATATCATGATTATGCCGAACCCGATCATAATAAAGGCAAATATTTTCCTTATCGCTCCTTCGTTCCTCGCCGGCTTCAGTCCTGATGTAAGCAGGGGGCCCATTACTGCGCCCACGACAGTGCCTGAAGTCAGAAACCATACAAGGGTAAGGTCTACCACACCCAGCACAAGATGGCCTGCAAGGCCTGATATAGTATTGATGAATATTATCATCAATGAGGTACCGGCTATCAGCTTCACCGGCATCTTTATCGCAAACAGTCCGGCAAGCACAGGTGCGGTGCCGCTTGTCCCGAATGTGCCGGTTATTACCCCCCCTGCAAAACCATAAAATGACCCTTTCGGAATTCTGTTGAACAGCCTTTTGATCATTGACCCCTTGTTTGCAGCAGATTTTTTTATGGATTCACTTTTCCTGAAAATTACAAGCAAACCCAGTATGAATGAATAAGCCCCGAAGCTCCTCTTCAGCTGGTCAGGTGAAAGCCATCCGGTTACAGTTGCCCCTGCCAGGGCTCCAAATATTCCCGCCAGGCCAAGGGTAAGTCCGGTACGCCAGTCAAGGTTGCCCAGCCGGTAATGTCCTGCTGCCCCGATAATGCAGATAGGAATAGTTGCGGCCAGCGAGGTGGCCACTGCTATCTGTGCAGGCACCTTGAAAAGCATTATCAGCAGCGGTGGGAAAAAGAAGCCGCCCCCACCCCCAATCATCGAAGCAAGCATTCCCACAATGAACCCTATAAGAGGAAGCCACAGGTAACTGTATTCGAACGGAGAGTGAAATACCATAAAGTAATACTTTTATTAACCCGACCTTACTATACAGGCATTTTCCAGGATTGGTTCATTATGAAAAAACTGACGCTGTGTAGGAATTTCACGATCTGCAGGTATCGGAGGATATTGCTCAGTATCAACATTAAGTCTTTGTCCGCCCTTTAAAAGCCTATCCTTCAAATCAGCATATTTCAGGTCATGTAAATCCAAACCCGTTTCAAATGCCAGTGATGCAGCCGCTGCAGCTGACTGACCCAGGATCATGAAAACAGGTTCCATGCGTATTGAGCCAAATGCTATATGTGATGAAGATATGGCACAGGTTACCAAAAGATTTCCGCACTCTCTTCTTTTGGGCAGAATTGAACGATAAGGAATGGCATAAGGCCCACCTGTAGATACTTCAATATTCCCCTCATTTTGAACGCATCCCATATCTGTTACATAACGCTGAACATTATGAGAATCCATTGTATATGATCCAAGCCCGACTGAATCATCAACAACCTGAACCCGGCGACAATCATGTTCTGTCATTACATATTCACCAATCATTCTCCTTGCTTCCCGCACATAGATCTGTGTCGGCCAACTGCCATTATCAACAAATTCATCGGCAGCAAGGCCCCATCGGCTGACCTCTTCCCTTACATGGGACGGAACACGGGGATGGTTGGCCAATGTCCACATAAGCCCTTTCTGATAGTGCTCCTGCTCCTGAATGATTGATGCCCTTTCAGCATAGTTGCCATCAGGGAATCTGTAGTTAATGCCGATCTTATTCGTAGAGAAACCCCAGCGATTGTTGGTGTCAGTTTTTCTGTTGGGCATCATGCCAGGCAGCCAGGGTATCCGGTTCTCTCCCGATTCAAAATTCCTGAATAAAAGCTCATACTCCATCTCATCATAGCCTTCCGGTCGGGCAAAAACCACCTGGTTTTCTTTTACGTCGGTAAGGCACATCCTGAAGCAATAGGCCTGTACACGATGATCGCCCTCAAAATCAACTCCGGGATCATCCCCATGAACACCGGGAACAAGGCCGCTGGAAGGAACTCCGGGAGTAATATACGGATCAACAAAGCCCGGAAAGATGTGATTATGGGTACGTACTTTCTGTATCCCGTTGAGAGTTTCGTCATAAACTGCATTAGCCTCCCTGCCAACATGATAAGAAACACCTGCCATTGCAAGCAGATCACCTTCATAGGTTGCGTCAATAAATACTTTTCCTCTGTAAATATTGCCAGCCTCTGTTTCAAATGAGATGATCATGTTATCTCTTTTTACAACACCCCGCCGATTTAAAAGCAGCCTGTCACCCATTATCACAGGTATATTATACTCTTCAAGCATCTGCATATATATTCTTCTTGCAACATGCGGCTCAAAACCCCACATCGCATCTTGTGCGCCGGTTACCCGCTTAGGTTCATGAATCCAGACATCATCATTCTCATAATAATCACGGATTCGCTGATAAAAACCTCTTGATAAGCCACCTATTGCATCAGCAGTTCCAAGATCAGTGGCCCCCAGGCCACCGGTAGTTAGCCCTCCAGGATGATTTGAAGGTTCTACAATAACCACAGATCTCCCTGACATGGCAGCCTGTACGGCAGCAATAATCCCTGAGGAAGTGCCGCCATAAACAACAACATCATATTCATCCTTATGTGGAAGACAACTGATAAAATAAGATGGTAGTAATAATCCTCCGGCTACAAAAAAGGATCCTTTCAGGAAATCTCTCCGATTGATAGTCATGAGTAATTGATTTAATTTTAATTAATTGATATTTTCGGCTGTTTCTTTTTATCTGCCGTTTCCAACTCAGCCATTTAAATTCCAGCTAATTTACGCTCAGCAATTTCAAATTCGGCAATTTCAAATCCGGCAATTTCAAATCCGGCAATTTCAAATCCGGCAATTTCAAATCCGGCAATTTTACTCTCAGCTGCTGCCCCTCTCCTTCAAAACCCAGTAGAGGCCTTTTACATTTGACCTCATTTCAGGAATAATAAGCTGTATGGTTATATGTTCAATTGCCGCAAGAATGCCCCAGGTTATCATGAAATAATAAAAAGGAGTTATAAACCCTACAGTAAACAACAGGATAAAAAATGCCCCCTGTATATACCCTCCTATCTTGAATGAGTACAGATGAAAACTTGAAAACCTTTTAAATTTGATAAGTGACAGTATTATCGTTGAAAACAGCATTCCAATAAATACAAGGAAACTGGTAATGTGCGGCATGAAATCATCCAGTTTGAATGTATAAATTCCCGCAAAGGCCAGAATATAGGTCAAATTGTCGGCAATAGAATCAAGCCGTGCGCCAAATTCAGTTTCTAAATTATACCGCCTGGCAATGAACCCGTCGGCAACATCAGTAAGGAGGTTTATCGTGAGAAATACAGCAAAAAGCGCCTCCCACCCCGACAGTACAAACCACAATATAAAAGGGAAGGCAAAAAGCCTGTAAAAGCCAAGAAGATTCGGAACGGTTAAAATTTGCTGTTTCTTCATTAGCAATTACGTTTAGCCCGAGCATTTAGTTAAATTGTAATATGCCCGGGATTACGCAGAAGCACAGGCTACTTATCTGCCTCTGCAGTAGAAAGCATCTGCAGGATCATATCTACCTGCTCCCTTAGGTACCTGTTTTCCTCCTGTAATGCATGTATCTGCTGCTGCTGGTCTTTCAGGGCCCGGATCTGATCAAGCTGTGCCGGGTTTTCCCTGAACCGGTCAAGCTGTGCTTTAAGCATTTCATTTACTGCCTCCTGCTGACCAATCTTATCATTAAGCGACTTAATAGCATTTATTTGAGCTATAAGTATTGAATGTATATCAAGGAGCAGGTAACCCTGATCATTGATCTTAACAGCTTCCGGGAATACTTTTTTCACATCCTGGGCGCTGAATCCGACTGCATCCTTGCCTGTCTGCTCAATATTTAAAGGGTTATTGTCCTTATACCTGTAAACAATCGGATTTAACAATAATATTTCTTCCAAACCCTTTTCATATTCTCCTTTTATATCTTTTAAACGAATATCTGAAGGCACCGTCCAGGTATTGGTGCCGGGTTTGGCAGCGGAATCCAGGGAAAGCTGCAGCTGATATGAGGGTTCAGTAACGCCGATACCAACCCTGCCATTTTTCAACACCGTTAAAGCATTGCTCCGTTCACTGGGTGAAGTCCCGTTACCGATTACAAACAGAGGATCCCTGGGGTCAGGTTCTGATGGTTCACCTCCACTAATTTCATTATTATAGCCTACAACAATTTCGCCATAAGAATCGGCAATTGTTTCCCGGCCGATAGCATAGGAATACCTGCCTTTCGATTCAGCCCGGTTTCCAATTGCAAAGGAATGCTCACCAGTAGATGTAGCCGAACCTCCCAATGCAAAAGACCATAAACCGGTTGCCCTTGTTTTCGTGATCATCGGTGGCCTGCTGCTGCCAACACCTATTGCAACTGAATTAGTACCTGTAGCTTCAGCCAGACGGCCAATTGCGAAAGAATTTAAACCACTTGAAACAGCATTGTTTCCTATCGCATAGGATCCTATGTAAGTTGCAGAGGCATTATTGCCGAATGCAAATGAATACCTGCCGGAAGCTTCTGAATTCAACCCCATTGCCAGTGAATAATCGCCTTCGGACATTGATTTGGTGCCAATTGCAACACCTCCCTGGGATGTTGCCTGGGAGCCCATGCCAACAGCGATGGACCAGTCGCCTGTTGCCTTTGTCGGCCCTGTCATAACACCAGTAGTATCAAGTCCGATAAAACCGATAGCAAAACTTCCAATCCCGCTTGCCTCCGATGACCTGCCAATTGCAAAGGCATCGCCGGCTGTTGATTTGGCTTGAAATCCAAACGCATAGCTTCCTGTCTCTGTGGCCTCGGTATCCTCTCCCAGAGCATAGCTGCGTGCTCCCGTTGCATGACTGTTTTTTCCGAATGCATAGGAATTCTCATTTTTTAATTTGACGTTGCCGGCAACCGACCCCTCTCCCACCGAAAATGAGTTATGTCCGCTGGCAACGGCACTGTTCCCGATAGCAACAGAAAAGTTGCCGGCGGCTTCTGACATTCTTCCAAGTGCAAACGAATTAGATCCTGAAGCAATGGTTTCTATACCCAGGGCAAACGAGGACTCACCAATTGCAGCAGAATTATTACCTATCGCCGTAGAGAACCTTCCCGCGGCATTAACCTCATAACCGAAAGCCTGTGACCAGTCCCCGCTGGCCTTTGAATGGTAACCGGTAACAGTCGAGTTTTGTCCTACATCACCAGGATCTTCAATAAGTACCCTCCCGGTAAGAAAAGCCTCCTTCTGGGGATACCAGAGAATACGAGCCTCGCTGTCAATTACATCAGGAACATCAGTGCCTGAGATTTTAAAATAATCATTTGTACCGTCCTTTGATGAAGTAAACCCTCCTACTGCAAAACCGGCACGGGCACCCTTTGACGGATCACGCTCATCAAGAAGAAATTGTGCACTGGCAGGGGTAAGGCTGAAATAATCGATATCTGACTGTTTGCTGGTGCTGAAGCCTCCTACTGCAAATCCGGCGCGGGCACCTTTGCTTTCGTCGCCTTCACCTTTCACAGGATCTTTTTCATCATCGATATTAATCCTGACAAAGCCCGGATCGACCCGCAGATAATCAATTTCATCACCCTTGTCCCTTGTAAAACCGCCAACCGCAAATCCGGCGCGGCTGCCTTTTCCGGTATCCTTTTCATCCACATATATCCTCACACCGGTCTGGTACACCCCGAAAACCACATTTCCATCACGGTTCTTGACCTCGAAAATGGGGTCGTCGTCATCGGCATCCTCCTTGCTTGCTATCTTCACGCTCT
>SLMM01000075.1 GCA_007133565.1 Bacteroidales bacterium | reverse complement strand
TGGAAACGTGATCTGCTGTAAGCAGGTAGTATTCGGTCGAATCTTCCCCAGGAGGGAATGGTTGCTGAAATCTGAAAACTGGTGAGGACATAATCTGTGGGGTTTAGGTTTTGATTTCACTTTTTTTCCGCATGCCGGCATTTAACTATTTCCGGCAACCGGATTTATGCTGAACGGTGACTGGTTCTTTCAACCATCATTCCGACCCCTGCTGGCTTCATGGCAAATGAAAGAACCCGAGTTGACCGAAAAATTTTTACTGCGATCCGAATTCCATCAGGTAAGCCTTTATAAAATCATCCAGTTCGCCGTCAAGCACCTCCTGAACATTAGAGGTTTCAAAACTGGTCCTTACATCCTTCACCAGCTTGTACGGGTGCAGCACGTAATTCCTGATCTGCGATCCCCATTCGATCTTTTTCTTGCCGCTCTCGATCTCAGCCTGTGCCTGTCTTCGTTTTTCCAGCTCCATTTCGTAAAGTTGCGATTTAAGGATCTTCATTGCATTTTCCTTATTTTTCATCTGAGAACGGTCCTCCTGGTTCTCGATAACAATGCCTGTGGGCTGATGCCTGAGCCTTACTGCTGTCTCCACCTTGTTTACATTTTGTCCGCCCGCACCGCTTGCCCGGTAGGTTTCCCAGGTTATATCGGCGGGATTTACCACAATATCTATATTCTCATCCACCAGCGGCGAAACAAATACAGACGCAAATGAAGTGTGCCGTTTATGATTTGCGTCAAATGGTGAAAGCCTCACCAGCCGGTGAACGCCTGACTCGCTTTTCAGGTAGCCGTAGGCGAAATCGCCCGTGAACTCAAATGTTGCGGTCTTTATGCCGGCTTCTTCACCGTCCTGGTAGTCAAGCTGCTTTATCGAGTAGCCGTTCTTCTCACCCCATCTCAGGTACATGCGCATCAGCATCCCTGCCCAGTCGAGACTCTCGGTGCCCCCTGCCCCGGCGTTGATCTTAAGTATTGCACCAAGGGAGTCCTCTTCTTTGCTGAGCATGTTTCTGAACTCAAGCTTTTCAATAAGATCAAGGGCCTTCTCGTACTGTGCCTCAACATCTTCTTCCTTTGCCTCGCCTTCCTGATAGTACTCATAAATGATCTCAAGCTCCTCAACAGCATTCTGTACCTTGTCAAACCCGCCTGTCCAGCTCTTCAATGAAGAGATGGCTTTCAGTTGCTTCTCAGCCGCTTTAGGGTCATTCCAGAAAGAAGGGTCACGGGTCTTCTCTTCTTCCTCCTCAATTTGCAAAAGCTTCCTGTCTATGTCAAAGATGCCTCCTCAGCGCATCACTCCGCCTTACAAGCTCCTTTATGTTTTCTGAAGTAGTCATGGTTTATCTGTTTATAAAATTACAAATTTATGCCTGGTAAACCGGGGCCATCCGCTATGTTGTGCAACCATTTAACAGTTGTTATGGATGGCTGATTGCTATCATGTTGTCCAGCACCTTGTTTATAATCTCATTTTCATAGCCCTTGCTGCTGGCATAACGGTGGAGCTTAGCCCTGAGCTCCCAGTCGTCTCCGGCCGAGATTGATTTTTGTTTCTTTTTCAGCTCTTTCCTGAGTACATCAAGATATTCGTTTTCATCTATCCTCCTTATTGCATCTTCAATAACGTTTTTTGCAATATTTTTCCTGGTTAGCTCGTATGAGATCTTTATTTTGCCCCACTTGTTGTGACGAAATTTGCTGCCAGCGAAAAGCCTGGCAAACCTCCATTCATCCACAAATTTCTCTTCAACGAGCGAATTAATTATCTTTTCCGTGTCACCGGAGCTGACTCCCCAGTCAAATAGTTTTTTCCTGACGTCATACCTGCACTTTTCATCAGCCGCACAAAGCTTGCGGATCTTGTCAAGCGCGTCGGCATGACTGATAGTCTTTTTTAAATTCATTCCCGGAATTGTTTATGATAACAAAACAGATCAAAAATTTTCTTCCACATAAGGCAGGGAATAATTTTACAATCAAATTTTTACCGCTTTATAAAGCCGGCAAGAATTTTCATGCAATAGCCCTTGCCATCCTGTATTTGCCGTTAATATCTTTTCTTATCTCAATTTCCCTGAACATGTGTCGCCTGAGCAACTCTTCAACTTCTGTGTATTTGCCTTCATTAATTTCAAGGTACAGCCTGCCATTTTCGGCAAGGCATTTCCCGGCTAGTTCAGCGATCGCCTCGTAGTAGACCAGTGGACGGCTGTCTGGCACAAAAAGTGCCTCAACGGGCTCATAGTGCAGAACATTTTTGTCTATGAGCATCTTTTCCGATTCGGTCACATACGGGGGATTACTTACAATAATATCATATTTGTTTGAATTTACAATGGCCGGGATAAAAATATCCTCTTTGATGAACCTGATATCTGTACCTGCACTCTTTGCATTCCTTATGGCAACTGCCAGCGCGCCGGCTGATATGTCAACAGCTGTTACGTCAGAGAAAAGCAGGTTAAAAGCCAGTGCTATTGCAATACAACCGCTCCCTGTGCCTATGTCAAGAACTGTTACCGGTCTGCCTCCCGCCTCCTCAATTACCCATTTTACAAGCTCCTCTGTTTCCTGTCTCGGAATCAGCACATCGGGTGTAACCTCCAGCCTGAGACCATAAAACCATGCTTCACCAAGGATATACTGGATTGGTTTATGCTTACGTAATTGCCCGACGATCTTCTCTATTTGTAAAAACGCAGAATTGGATAATTTTGTATCGTTATGAATTAATAAATCGGTTTTGGAATAATTGAGGAGATGCCCGAAAATAATTTCCGTAAATCCCCTGACCTCCCTTGCCGGATAAAGCCCTGCAAGCTCATTTTGGATAAACCTGATCGCATATTCAACATCAGGATGTTCCGTGTTCATTTTCCAAAGATTTGTATTTTTTGTTAAATAATCGCAAAACAAAAGAAAAAAAGTTAATGCCACAATCTGCTGAAGATGCAAAATTTATGCGCCGGTGCCTTGAAATTGCACTTCGCGGGAAGGGCAATACCGCGCCAAATCCCATGGTCGGGGCAGTAATTGTACATAAAAGAGCCATCATAGGTGAAGGATACCACAGGGCTCACGGTGAAGCCCATGCAGAGCCAAATGCCATTTCTTCTGTAAAAAACAAGGAGCTGCTTTGCAAATCAACCCTTTATGTAAACCTTGAGCCATGCTCCCATTTCGGAAAAACACCCCCCTGCGCCGACCTGATCATAAAATCAGGTATCCGAAGGGTAGTGGCCGGTACTACAGACCCCAACCCCCTGGTATCAGGCAGTGGCATAACGCGACTTGAGAAAAACGGCATAGCAGTCACCGCCGGCCTTCTCGAAAATGAGTGCCGCCATCTAAACAGGCGTTACTTCACATGGCACATCCATGAACGGCCCTGGATAATCCTTAAGTGGGCGCAGTCGGCCGACGGATTTATTGATCTCGAAAGGCCGCATGGAACACCGGTCGGCCCCAACTGGATAACATCAGAAACAGCACGCATCCTGGTACATAAATGGAGGGCCGAAGAACAGGCAATACTTGTCGGCACAAACACCGTAATAAAGGATAACCCCAGGTTGAACGTACGGCTCTGGGAAGGCAGGGATCCTTTGAGGGTAATCATAGACAGGAAGCTTAAGCTGGACAGTGGCCACCATGTTTTTGACAACAGCCAGGATACATTAGTATTTACAGAGGCGGGTGCCGGACTCAATGAGGCAACGCAGCAGGCAGGGAAGGTAGCCGGCAGGATAAAAAATAAAACTGCGACAACCGGCTCCACCGCCAGAAACCAGGATAGACGAGGCCCTGAATATGCCTCCCTGGCATTTGACGACACCGCAGAAGAACAAATGATGAAGCACCTGTATTCACTCAATATCCAGTCGGTTATCATAGAAGGAGGTGCCTTTACCCTGAACAGGTTTATTAAAAGAGGCCTCTGGGATGAAGCACGGATATTTACAGGCAAAACCTTTTTCAATAAAGGCGTAAAGGCCCCTACACTGACCGGAAAAGCTGCAAGAAGCCTGGTAACAGGCAACAGTCTTTTGAAGATATTCTATAAAGATATGTCACTTCATCAGGCATACACTGAGAGGCAATGACCATGCACGGCAATTCCCTGGTAAGGCCTGCCGGTATGCTGATAACCGGGAAAAGGCTTTCATGACGTGCGACTCAGTTTGTTTCTATAATGCGGAACAGCTCATCTAGTTGTGGCGTCAGAATTATCTCAGTGCGGCGGTTCTTGCGCCTGGCTTCGGCGGTATCTCCCTCTTCAACAGGCATGTGCTCTCCCCTTCCTGCAGCAATTATCCTGATGGGATCAATGCCGGTGCCGTCAAGCAATATTCTTACGATAGAAGTTGCCCGAAGCACGCTGAGATCCCAGTTGTCACGCATTCTCGGACCAGGTATAACAGGTACGTCGTCGGTATGCCCCTCGATCATGATGTTTATCCCGGGGTTCTTTTCAAGCACCCCTGCAAGTTCTGTAAGCGCCCTTACACCGTCTGGATCAACCACCGTGCTGCCAGTCTGGAAAAGGAGCTGCTCTTCGAGTGATACATAAACCTTTCCATTCTTTTCATATACACTCAGGCCCTGGCCCTCGAACCCCCGCAATGCGGTGGATATCGTTTTGTGCAACACATTTACCACCGAATCCTGCCTGGCAAGTATCTCCTCAAGCTCCATCAGCCTCTCATTCCTTTTGTCAAGATCAGCAGACATATTTCTGAGAACTCTTTCCTTATCTTCCAGATCCTTCTCCATCTCTCTCAGCCGGTCTTCGCGGGCTATGAGATCTTCCTGCGTAGTTTGCAACTGCTGCAGCAGGCGTGTTGTTTCCCTGGCACTACCTTTCAATACCGCTTCCTGGGTCTCCTGGAACTCATTAAGCTGGCGCCTGGTCCTTTCAAGCTCAGCCCTTGTATTCCTCAGCATAATGGCCCTGTCAGTACTGTCTTTGATCAGCTGATCGATCTCTTTCTCCATGACCGACATCTGCGCTTTCATTTCAGTAAGCTCCACATCCATCCTTTTGTTATCTATCAGAAGCGAGTCCCGTTCCTGTTCGGCCCGGACCTTGTCATCGCGCATCTCCTGGAAATGCTTTGCGGGTACACATGATGCCGCTATAATTAAGGCACCAATAAAAATTGTTGCTCTATAAATTCTCATATTATGATCTTTGTTTTCAGAATAGTCTGCAGAATACTCCTGCCTGCAAATATATGAAGTAAAAGGCTAAATAATAGATTAAAACGGGTTTAGATTCTCAATATTATCAAGGCCCCGTAATTAATTATTATTCGTCATCAATCGCAACATCACCTGCCTGGTATTTAACGGTTCCGTGCAATATTTTACCGGCAGGTTTTGGTCATATTGCAAAAAACTATTAGGTTTGTTTGATTTTTACTATAAGCAGCTGTCAAAACAATTCAGCGACCACAGGCAGGGAAAACTATGAACCCTATTAATACTTACTATAAGTTTCTTGACAGGATAGACTACCCGTCAGACCTGCAAAAACTTCGACCGGAAGATCTCATAGGGGTAAGCGATGAGCTCAGGAGATTCATTATTGATGTAGTTTCAACAAACCCGGGCCATTTCGGCGCCAGCCTGGGAGTTGTTGAGTTGACGGTAGCCCTTCATTACGTATTTCGAACCCCGGAAGACACTATAATATGGGATGTGGGGCACCAGGCATACGGACATAAGATCCTTACCGGAAGGCGAAAGGTTTTCCACACCAACAGAAAATATAAGGGCATAAGCGGTTTCCCGAAACTGAAAGAGAGCCCGCATGACTGTTTCGGCGTAGGACACTCTTCCACATCCATATCTGCTGCACTGGGCATGGCAGTAGCCTCAGACCTTAAAAAAGAGGGAGACAGACAGTTTGTAGCCGTTATCGGCGACGGGTCGATGACCGGCGGACTGGCCTTTGAGGGACTCAATAACGCAGGGATTCAAAAATCCAATCTCCTTGTTATCCTGAACGACAATAACATTGCAATTGACCCGAATGTAGGTGCCCTTAAGGAATATCTGCTGGATATTACTACTTCGCAGACCTACAATAAGATAAAGGATGAACTATGGCACCTGCTTGGAAAGATCAGCAAGCTGGGTCCAAATGCAAGGGAGGCAGCACAAAAGATTGAGCACGGCCTTAAAACCGCCCTGCTGAAACACAGCAACCTGTTTGAATCGATGAATTTCAGGTATTTCGGACCAGTAGACGGGCATGATGTGATCTACCTTTCGCGTGTTCTTAAAGACCTTAAACAGATTCCCGGCCCGAAACTGCTGCACGTAAGGACAATCAAGGGCAAGGGTTTCTCTCATGCAGAAAGGAACCAGACCATGTGGCATGCACCCGGGCTCTTCGACAAAAATACCGGGGAGATCTTCAGGGTGAAAACCGATAAACCTGCCCCGCCCAGGTATCAGGATGTATTCGGACACACTGTCCTGGAACTTGCAGAAAAGAACGAGAAGATAGTGGGCATCACTCCCGCGATGCCTACCGGTTGTTCACTAAACATCATGATGGAAAAAATGCCCGATCGTACATTCGATGTGGGCATTGCCGAGCAGCATGCGGTCACATTCTCGGCGGGCCTGGCAGTCAAGGGACTGATGCCTTTTTGCAACATCTACTCATCTTTTATTCAGAGAGCTTATGACCAGGTTATCCACGATGTTGCGCTGCAAAATCTGAACGTCGTGTTCTGCCTCGACCGGGGGGGACTGGTTGGAGACGACGGGGCCACTCACCACGGTTTCTTCGACATCTCATTCATGCGCACCATACCCAATATGACCGTCTCAGCGCCCATGGATGAGGTGGAGCTAAGAAACCTTATGTACACTGCCCAGTTGAAGAATAAAGGGCCCTTCGCTATAAGGTACCCCAGAGGACACGGGGTTATAGCAGACTGGAGGAAGCCGTTCAGGGAAATAAAGGTGGGAAAGGGCAGAAAGTTGAGTGAAGGCAGCGACCTGGCTATCTTAAGCATAGGGCATCCCGGGAATTTTGCAGCCTCAGCCTGCAAAATCCTTGAAAAGGACAACATAAGCGCGGCACACTTTGATATGCGGTTTGTTAAACCTCTTGACGAGGAGCTCCTGCACTCAGTCTTCTCCAAATTCACTAAAATAATCACTGTTGAAGACGGAATGGTTACCGGTGGTTTTGGTTCGGCAATTCTTGAGTTCATGGCCGAAAACAACTACCGGGCAGAAGTTAAGAGACTTGGCATACCTGACAGGTTTACCGACCAGGGAACATTGCAGCAACTTTACGCAGAATGCGGTTTTGATACAGCAGGTATAATAAAGACGGCAAAAAAGCTGGCCGGCAAACGGATCCTTTCATCCACAGGCTGACAACGGCATATATTTTTTTGCCAGTTCTTCAGCAAATTTATATCTTCGCATGCCCCCGATCTGTTTAAATCATGCCCGGGTGGCGGAATTGGTAGACGCGCTGGTCTCAAACACCAGTGGCAGCAATGCCGTGCCGGTTCGACCCCGGCCCCGGGTACTGGAAACCCCTTGTAATTGTGACGTTGCAGGGGGTTTCCGGGAATAAGGTCAAATTCTGAAAGAGTAAAACCTGAAACTTTCCAGGTAGCCAATCACCTTCTTCGGGATATGTACCAGTATACCCAGGTAAAGTAACAGAGACATCAGCCATAATGCCGATATGTTGAACCACAGGGTATCAACATAAACATTGTTGAACATTTTGACCGGAGCATAAAAATGCGCTCTCCCCCAGTTGGAATCGGGTATGAGGTACACAGGGTCCTTTTTTTGAATAAGGCGGTCATCTGCTTTGTATATCACGTTTACCTCATGGCGGTTCATAACAATATCCGCCAGGGCTTTGTTATGGTAATCCTGCCTGAGACGTTGCAGCCTTTCACTGCCAAGTCTCGATTCCAGCGCAAGATAGGCACTGTCTCTTCTGGCGGCTGCCTCCCTGGCCACCTGCGAAAAATGAAGCCTCATGTAAATAAGGTACCCGGTAACCTCTTCGGCAATGTGAGTATCAAATTCATCAATATTAATTTGATGAATAAACTCGAAAGGCATGAGCCCTGATGCTCTCTGCAGATAATCAATCTCATTTTTCAGGATAAGAAGGTTTCGCGAGGTCTCTTCAATATCAAGGCCAAGGTTAATATTCCGCTCGGCCAGCTCTGCCTTTGCAATCAATCGTGGAATAAGGAAAGTTGACTTGAATGAGGCAGAACTGTTCTGCTGTTCATGCTCAAAAAAATGCCTGTGAAACCGGTTATGTGCAAACTGCTCAACAGCAAGTGCCTCAAGCGCCCACCTTGAAGCCATGAGGTCGCCTACCACAGGTACGAACCTCTTATTGGCAACACTGTCGTGAAGATCGTCAAACCTCACAACTACGCCTCCCAGTAAAAGCTGCGGAACAAGAAGGAAAGGAACCAGGATATAGATGGTAACCACCGAATTAAAAGCAGAAGAAATGAACAATCCCAGCATGTTGGCAAAACAAGCGGTGCTGAACAAAACAAGCCAGTAAGTCAGGGTCATTCCCCTTATTTCGAGAATAAGATTCCCTACCGCCACAAAACTTATCATTTGCACTGCAGAGATGATGAATACCCAGCCTACCTTGGAACTGAGATAGCTGAACCAGCTGAGGTCAAGAAATGACTCCCGCTCCAGGATCTTCCTGTCCCGTATTATCTCTTCGGCGCTGATAGACATACCCAGAAAGAGTGCTACTACAACTGCCATGAACAGAAAGGAGGGTATATTCACATTTTCTGCAAAGATATATTGGCCTTCATGTATATACTTTGTAAAATAGCCAAGTATAAAAGCAAGCAACGGAGCTTCAAGCAGGCTGATAAGCATATACTGGCGGTTGCTTATTTTTGACAGACAGTTCCTGACGCTGTATATCCAGAATTGTCTCTCTATCCCCGGAAGGGAAAAATTATTGGGTGGCAATATGTTATTGACCGGCTTCCTTTCAAACCGGCTGGCAATTTTATCCAGGTAATGCTTGTACCATTGCTCAGGCTCTACCTTCCTTTTCTGTATATAGTGCCCGGTATATCCAACCTCCTTGGCTTCGACAATTTTCAGTATCTGCTCTGAAGACACATTTCCACAGCAGTGACACTCAGTCTGGCCCGGATTTACATGTCCGCTAATAGTCCTGAAGTACACAAGTGCATCCAGCGGATTCCCGTTATAGATGGGGTATCCTCCCTTATCTATGATCCAGAGCTTGTCGAGTAATTTGAAGTTATCTGAAGAGGGCTGGTGTATGTTGGCAATCACAAGTTTGCCTTTCATGGCCTGTTCCTTGAGAAGTGCCATCACGATGTCGGAATCGAGCGAGGAGAGGCCGCTTGTTGGCTCGTCTACGAACAGGATGGAGGGCTCCCTTATAAGCTCAAGCCCGATATTCAGCCGTTTTCGTTGTCCGCCACTTATAAATTTATTTAGCGGATTGCCCACCTTGAGGTGCTTTATCTCATCCAGTCCAAGATCGCCAAGCATTCTGTCGACCATACTCTTTACACTCTCCTCATCAAGGTTCCCGAAACATAGCCGGGCGTTGTAGTAAAGGTTCTGGTAAACGGAAAGCTCCTCAATTAGCAGATCATCCTGGGGAACAAAACCGATCTGCCCCTCTATCTTGTCAGCCTCCCTGTGAACATCAAAATTGTTGATAAGCACCCTGCCCTTCCGGGGCTTAAGTTTCCCGTTCAATACATTGAGAAGGGTGGACTTGCCGGAACCGCTCACCCCCATGATGCCGATCACCTGGCCCGATTCTTCAGAAAAACAGAAGGGCCTGATTCCGTTTTTGCTTAACGGGTAACGGTATTCAACATTATCAGCGGTCAACACTATCTTGATGCCCCGCGATATACGGAAAAATTTTGAAGAGACCTCTGAATAATAGACCGGGGCTATCTTTCCACCCCTGATAATGCCACCCCTGTTGAAAATGTAAAATTTCTCATTCGAGATGGACTGCCCTTCGTAGGTGAGCTGGCTGTTGCCCGTGTAGCGGAAAACAAATACACCGGAGCTTCTTATAAGAAGAACTATTATCTTGCCCTTGATCCCATCCCGCTCAATCACTGTTTCCTTGTCATCACTCTTCGGCTTATGCCTTTCCACCCATGCCCCTTCAAGTTCATCGACAGAGGTTTCGCGGGGTTTTTTTATCACCAGCTTGTTTTCCGGTGCAATCCTGCCATACCTTTTCCCAAGGACAAAGGCCATGGCATCTTCGACCTCCCTTGACGAAATATTGAAATTAGAGGCAACAGCATGTACAAATTCATTCTCAGCCCGGGTCAGGATATAATCCTCATTAACAAACTCCAGCAGCCTCAGAAATACAATTATTCTGTCATTCTGGTGCAGTTCACGGTTTATCTGACTGCATATATTTTCTACCTGTGATTTCAGCAGTTCACTGTCGGGCCATTCATGTCCGCTTTCTTTTAGCTCGCGGGCATAAAATTCAAAATAATCATCAAAAAGCTTCAGGTATTCTTCAGAATCGGCCTCATCGAGATGCTGCCTGAGATAAGTGCGTACGACTGCACGGCCCCTTTCAGAAACCCTTCTGTCGTTTACATTGGCAACAAGTGCAAACAAATGAATCAACGCATTTAAAATTGATTCACCCATTCTTAAGTATTCATTTAGGTTCAGATATGTCAGTGCCCTGCTGCAAAATGCCGCGCACCCCTGCTTTTCCTGGTGGTTCACGGCTGCCTGTACACCTGCAAAGATAAGTTTTATTATATTATCCGGCCATTTGGGCCTCATTACAGGTTAAAAAAAGCCGGCATAAACCTGATGCCGGCCCGTAATGAATTAATTACCCTTACCTGTCAGGATATAACCCTTGTTCTCAATACCTCAATCTTATCTGCAAAGAGATCAAGCTGACGGGAACTCATTGGAGATTCAATTCCTTCGAGAAATTCATATATTTCCTCCAGATCCTTAAAAAAGCTATGGATGAAGGGATCATCCTCATGGTCGTCCAAAAGTTCCAGCAGTTTCTCCAGCGGCTCATCCTGGGCAAGGATTATATCGGTAATCTCTGTATTGTCCCGGGCACCGATAGCGAGCTGGGAAGTAAGGTACATCCCTTCGATCCAGCTTCCGGTCATTACCAGTAGTGAAAGGTCATCACGTCTCTGTTCGGTCAGGAATATATAAGTGTCGTAAACCGACTCTGAAACTATATTGATAAGCGAATCCCTGTTATCAAGGTTCCTTTCAACACGCTCTACAAAGCCCTGGTTAAAGGTGGTGGAAATATTGAGTTCGTCGATAAGCTGCTTGCACACCTGGAGGTACCTTCTGATTTCCTGGTGCATCTGGTAGGTTGCAGCATAACTCAGATCGGCGCCATAAACTCCAAGGTTCAGGGCTTTGCTGTACTCGGTAAAGTACCTGTCTACATTTGCCGGAGAATTTGATATTCCCAGAACATAAGCTGCTCCTGCACGCTGTAACATGTCAACTACCTCAACAGAAGTAGGTATCGGATAGTCCTCCAGCCCCTCAATTGCCCTGATGGCTGCTGCGGTACTCTCCCTGTCTTCGGTTACGGTCCTGCTTTCACGATCCTGCCTTCCTCCGCATGCTGACACCAGAATTGCAAAAGTCATGACTGCAGGGATAAAAAAACGGAATAACTTAAACTTTTCCATCTGAATTACTTGTTATATTATTATTAAGATATAAGACACTGCAATTTACAATCGAAAGGTAAATATACAACAAAAATATTGTGATTGTAAAGCTGAGCGGCCTCATTTTTTTTTAACAGTTTCCGGTTACCTTAACGAAAAATCGGTTGTGCCCAGCAGATAGCCCTCAGTGTAAACCTCAACGATATAGGTTCCCGGTATAAGGCTTCCGTCATCATCATAATAGATGCAGGCATCAATATCGATATTCTCATAGTTAATCTGCCTTGAAGCAGTATATACTAACGGCCCTTCATCGACCATCATGATATTGTTTGCCGATGTTGCCAGTACCAGCTGATCGGGCCTCTTTATTCGTATATACAACTCTCTCATGCCTGGATCGGCAATTGCATTTCTTTTGAGGGTAAAACATACCTGAACCTGCTCAGTTCTTCCAATTCTGCTAATTTCCCTCCCGCGACGGTTTATAGGTACTGCAACAAGATTTTCGACCATTAGCCTGGAACCAAGCTCAACCCTGGCAGAAAGGTCCTCCTTGATCTCCCTCTCCTGGCGCAACTCAGTTTCAAACCTTGCTGCCTGCTGCCTTACCTCCACATTCTCCTTTCTGAGCATAATATTGGCCTGGTTGAGTGAGTCAACCTGCACAATATAACTTTTCAAAACATCCCTTAGAGTCCCCAGCTCACTGCGGTACTGGTTGATAGTAGCAGCATTGTTTATCCTTGTACGCTGAAGCTCTTCAATAAGCTTCTCAATCTCTTCCTGACGCGCCTCAAGCTGTGCATTCATGCTGTCGTTATCTGTCCTCAGAAGTTCATATTCATGTGAAAGATCTTCGAAGTCTCTGATAAGCTCAAATTTTTCACTTGTCACTTCAGCCAGTTTGATAGCTTCCTGTTTCCGGTCATAAAGAAGCCAACCAAGTACTATGATAAGAATCACAAGCAGTGTGGTAAGTCCAATCAGGATCCTGGTCAGTTTCTTTGATGATGAAGCTTCAGGCCTCGCGCCCGTTGTCATGTTATCATTATCCATTTCTGTTTCTTTTATAAGACCACAAAAGCAATGCCACTCCCACCAGAATAAACGGGATGCTCAGCAATTGTCCCATGTTAAGTGTCATTGCAGCTTCAAAGTCAACCTGGTCCTCTTTGATAAATTCAATCAGGAATCTTACTGTCCAAAGCAGTATAAGGAATATGCTGAACATATAGCCTTCTTTCGGTTTTCCGTCCTGTCTGATGTAAATGGCATACAGCAGACCGAAAATGGCCAGGTATGACAAACCCTCGTATATCTGTGTCGGGTGCCTGGGCACTGTTTCACCGGCCAGGCTGAAAATGAATCCCCACGGGAGAGATGTTTCAATTCCGTAAATCTCTGAATTCATAAGGTTTCCCATCCTTATGAAGAATCCGCCCAGGGCAACTGCAATAACTATCCTGTCAAGTATCCACAAATATGGCCTTCTTACGCTTTTGGAATAATAGTAAAGGGCAATAAGTATTCCTACTGCAGCTCCGTGACTTGCCAGCCCCCCCCTCCATATCTTCAGTATCTCAATAGGGTTGCTTAGGTAATAATCAGGCTCATAGAAAAGGCAGTGCCCCAACCTGGCCCCGATGATTGTGCCAACCGCAGTATATACGGTTAGCCTGTCGAGCAGTTCTACAGATATGCCTTCTCTTTTAAAAATCCTCAAAAAAAGGAGGTATCCGAAAAAAAATGCTGATGCAAAGAGCAACCCGTACCATCTTACGGCAAAATTGCCAATTCTGAAGATCTCAGGGTCAACTGTCCAGTTAATTGAATTTAGCAGCATGGGCGTTAGTTTTTGGGAGGGTAAAATTATAAAAGAATTGTAATAATAAGGCTTAAGCACCGGTATTATTGATAATTATTTTTCCTCATCAACGTTTTTAAAAACCGGTGGTTTTTATGGGTCCACCCTGATTGATCAGATAATTATGATATATTAAATTTTTTCATGCGTCTGTGTGTAATTTTACGCAGAAAAATTTTAACGTACATTTGCACCTGTCTAAAAGTTGTGATTTGCTGAGAAGAGTTCCATATGCTTTAATTATACTCACGGCTGCCTTCCTCCTGCCGTTGCTGTTTCCGCGTTGTGCCAACATCATCCCTCCCACCGGGGGGCCACGTGATACAATACCTCCGGAGGTTGTGAGCAGTGAGCCGCCAAACTATACGACACTCTTTACCGGTACCGGGATAAGGATAGAATTTGATGAGTTCATACAGCTGCGGAACATAAACCAGCAGTTCATTATAACGCCTCCCCAGAAGGAGAGGCCCGAATTCAGGGTCAGGGGCAGGAACCTGTTCATCGACCTCAATACCGAACTTGTTCCCAACACCACGTATACGCTTAATTTTGGAGATGCCATTGTCGATCTTAATGAGGGTAATGCACTCAGCAATTATGAGTTTGTATTCTCTACCGGCGAAGTTATTGATTCCCTCTATTATTCGGGCATCGTACTCAATGCCTACGATAATGAACCTGCAGAAGGTGTTGTGGTGATGCTTTACGATAATCTGCATGATTCGGTGCCGTTCCGTCAGATGCCGCTGTATGCAACCCGTACAGCAAACGATGGCCGGTTCAGGCTTAACAACCTCAGGGCCGACACATTCAAGGTCTTTGCCCTTCAGGATGCAGGCAATAACTATCTCTACGACCAGCCAGGTGAAGAAGCGATAGCCTTCCTCGAAGAGTTTATCTATCCGGATACCTTGCACAACGACATTGCACCACCCGTTAGCGAAATAAATGACACGATACCTGAAAGCCCGGTTGAAACAGATACCGGGCCCCGCTTTGGGTTCAGGACCGGCGACACCCTTTATCTCTTCAAGGAGAGGACAGGCAGACAGTATATTCGGCGCACCGAGCGGAACAGGCCGGGAGAACTACTGTTCGTGTTCAACCTGCCGGTAACCGGAAACTGGTCGGCCGAACCTGTTAATTTTGCCCCCCCCGAAGAATGGAAGCTGGTTGAAAAAAACTCTCTCAAAGACAGTATCAGGTTCTGGATAACCGACCCCCCGACAAAGGAGATTGAAAACCTTCAGTTTGCCTTCAGCTATTGGGCCGACGGCCCCTCCGATTCATTGCGCGTTGTTACAGACACCATAAATATGAATTATGTGCAGCGAACGGTAAGCCGCAGGCAGGCAGCCACAGAAGAGGATGCAGTGCTGGAAGTTTCTTTCGGCATAGCTGACAGGGGGAACCAGCACCTGCACAAGGACCTGCCATTATCATTCCCCGCTCCTCTGGCAATGATCGACCAATCTCTGATCGAACTGGTTGTTAAACAAAACGATGAGGCAGTACCAAGGGATTATGTACTTGCTGGAGACACCCTGCAGATCAGGAAATACAGGCTTGTAACCGATTGGCTGAGCGATCAGGAGTACCGGCTCACCGCTATGCCGGGTGCATTTGAGGATATCTTCGGACTGCAGTCCGATACCATTGAACTGAGATTCCAGACCAGGGGAGAGGACTATTACGGCAGCATTATACTAAACGTTACCGGCATTACCCGCCCTATGATAATACAGCTAAAAGATGGCCGGGGGTCGGTCATTCGCGAAAACTACGCCGGCGAAGACACAACAATCAGGTTTGACTACCTTGAGCCACTGGAGTACAGGATCAAAGCAATCTTTGACGACAACAACAACCAGAAGTGGGATACCGGCAACTACCTTGAAGGAATCCAGCCGGAAAGAGTCATTTTTTACCCTTCTAACATCACCACCAGGGCCAACTGGGATATAGAAGAAGACTGGCAGCTTGAAGGTCAGTGAATGCCCGGGCGGCATCCCGCACAGCATCCCGCCCGGCATAACACATCCGCTGCTGCCGGCAGCTCCCTAGCCGCCCCCCGATGTGGCGAAACCTCTCCTGAGATGTATCTCCTTGGGAGTGATGCACAGGACCGGCACGGGCGCCTTGGCCAGCATCTGCTGTGCATTGTTCCCAAGAATGAAATTGGAAATGGCAGACCCCTGATCGGTCATCATGGATATCAGGTCTATCTTATTGGATTTCGCATACTCAACAACCATGTCAGATATATTCTCTCCCGTGTGGGTTGAAAGCTCTGTGTCAATTCCGCTGTCGTTCAGATACTCCTCTACCTGGCTTGCCCATGATTTAACCCTCTGAAGAAGCTCCTGGTCTCTTACCCCTGTTACTGCAATTATATGCACCTTTGCACCGAAAACCCTGGCGATCTCAGCCGTGTAAGGAACCTTCTGCCTGGTATCCTGGGTATAATCCACAGGCAGCAGGATCCGTCTGAAGGTCTTTGGTACAATCCCGTGTCTTATTGCAATTACGGGAGTTTCACTTGCTGTAATAATTCTTAAGGCATTGCTCCCGATAAAAAGCTCCTCAAAACCCGATGCACCATGTGTTGAAACCACAATGACAGAATCCTCAAAAGCTTCGGCCTGCTCAACAACTTCATCATATACCTTGCCGCGCTTTACTATAGAGGAGAGTTCAACACCCGAGGGGAGCTTATGCTCATACTTTGCCACGATCTCGCCAAGCTTTGACTTTGCCAGTCGCTGCTCCTCTTCCTTTGAGATGTGCGGAAAATCGGTACTCTTTGTAAGAACATACACAAGCTGAACACTTGCTTTTGTTTTCGATGATAACATCACAGCCAGCTCAAGGCCGTTCATGGATTCATCAGAAAAATCAAGTGGTACGATAATATGCTTCATTTCACTGTATTATGGTTAGTATTATTTTGTTTATTTTGGTAGCCGGTTTCAGATCCTGATAAAAACCTTCTACCGGCAATTTAAGCAAATTTTTCCAAACAGGTCGCCGATAGCCTGTGATTGTAAATTACATCCCGATATATCAGACGAAAGTGCAATACAGCAAGGGTCAGCAGCTATAGGCAGATCAAGTCCCGACTTTTACATCTAAGTACAATATAAATTGATACTTAAGTGTGGCTTTTCGACTTTTTTAAGTGTTTAGTTGAATATCTCTCAATCTTTTTCTACATTTACGGGCAAACCAAGCTTACCATAAAATTATGATGAAAGAAAACTTTGTTCAGTTTATTGAGTCCAGCATCAGGAACAACTGGAATATCTCTGCTTTTTCCGATTATAAGGGATCAAGCTATAAGTATTCCGATGTTGCCTGGAGAATTGCACGGATTCACATTGCCTTTGAGAAAGGCGGAGTTAAAAGAGGTGACAAGATAGCACTGCTCGGGAAAAATTCCGCGCACTGGACCATGGTATACCTCGCTACTATTTCGTACGGTGCGGTTATAGTGCCGATATTGCCTGATTTCAAACCGAATGACGTGCATCATATCGTTAACCATTCCGATTCCATCCTGCTGTTTGTTGCCGACAACATTCTCGAAACATTGAATCAGAAAGAGATGACCAATCTTAAGGGGATCTTCTCGGTCAATGATTTCTCAATAGTATCGGATATGGGGAACGACGGCCTGAAAGGCATCGTTGATTCTATCGATAAGCTGTTCCAGGAAAAATATCCCGATGGACTGTCTCCTGACAACTTCAGCCTTGAGGAGGTGCCGAACTCAGACATGGCAGTTATAAGTTATACCTCCGGTACCACAGGGTTTTCGAAAGGAGTAATGTTGCCCCACAACAGCATTGTTTCGAACGTGGTATTTGCCCATAACAATATGCCTCTCAAACCGGGAGATGCAATTGTATCATTCCTCCCCCTTGCTCACTCTTACGGTTGCGCTTTTGAATTTCTCTTCCCCTTTACACTGGGATGTCACATCACATTCCTTACGAAAACACCTTCTCCCCAGATTATCCTGGGTGCTTTCAAGGAGATAAGGCCCAGGCTTGTTCTTGCCGTCCCGCTGATCATAGAAAAAATATACAAAAAACAGCTACTCCCGGCTCTTGAGAAACCCGCGATGAAGGTAATGCTCAAGATCCCCGGCGTCAACAAGCTGATCTACAAAAAGATCAGGAACAAGCTTATTGATGTATTCGGCGGCAACTTTCACGAGGTGGTGATCGGAGGAGCTGCCCTTAACAAAGATGTAGAGCTGTTCTTCAATAAAATTGGTTTCCCGTTCACCATCGGTTATGGGATGACGGAATGCGGGCCGCTTATCAGTTATGCCGGATGGAAGGAGACCAGGCTTGGTTCAGCAGGTAAACTTGTTGACGGAATGGAGGTTAAAATTGATTCGACCGATCCCTTCAATGAGGTGGGTGAAATAATGGTAAGGGGTGAAAATGTGATGCTGGGTTACTACAAAAATGAAAAGGCCACCTCTGATGTACTTGACAAGGATGGCTGGCTCCACACCGGCGACCTTGGAGTTATTGACAAGGACAACTTTATCTACATCAAAGGCCGGAGCAAGAGCATGCTGCTTGGCCCCTCGGGTCAGAATATATATCCCGAAGAGATTGAGGCCAAGCTCAACAACATGAACTACATACTTGAATCTGTTGTTATCGAAAGCAAAAAAACCGGGAAGCTGGTAGCCCTTGTATATCCGGATTATGAAACTGCTAAAGCCGATGGTGTTGAAGAGGTACAGCTTGAGGCGATTATGGAGAACCACCGGAAGAACCTTAATAAAGAGATGCCAGTATTCATGAACCTGTCAAAAATCAGGATATACCCTGAGGAGTTTGAAAAAACCCCGAAGAAAAGCATTAAGCGTTTCCTCTATATGGAGGAGGAATAGTATCCTCCCGCCCTGCGGTTAAGAAACAGTAAATTAATCCTGAAACCCGGAGCCATTTGCATTTTATTGGAAATGGCTCCTTTTTTTGTATTTTAGAGCATTGCATAAAACACTGCGTCAATGACACAAAAAGAAGGCCCGTTTCTTGCATTTGACTTCGGTGCGGAGAGCAGCCGGGCTGTTGCAGGCAACCTGGAAAAAGGCAAACTTGTGCTGAAGGAAATATACAGGTTCACCACCGGTATGATGCCCCTGGGCGGTCATCTCTACTGGAACATATACAGGTTTTACGAAGAGATAATCAAAGCCCTTAATATTTGTTGCAGGGAAGAAAATATAAATCCCCGTTCCATCGCAGTTGACACATGGGGTGTTGATTTCGGTATGCTTGCTCCCGATGGGACCATAGTGCGTATACCCTATGCCTATAGGGATCCCCAGGTGGTTGAAGCCATGCATGACTTTCACAGGATAATTCCCCCGGAAAAGATTTACTCGCTTACCGGAATCTCTATGCAACCGTTCAACAGCCTCTACCACCTCCATGCAATGAGGCGAAGCAATGACCTGGCCCTGGCATCCGGCCGGAGGGTGATGTTCATCCCCGACCTTCTCAACTACCTGCTGTCTGGAGTGAAAAAGACGGAATTCAGTTTTGCCACCACTTCGCAGCTTTATAATCCTTTCAAAGGAGAGTGGGAAGATGATCTGCTGAAAGCGGTAGGACTCGATTCTTCCTTTATGAACGAGATCATTGAACCAGGTCAGCTGATCGGAAGGCTCAGTGATGATGGCTGCCAGCAGTCCGGGTTGAAACAGGTTGAAGTGGCATCGGTATGCTCGCACGATACCGGCTCGGCCATTGTCGCCGTGCCTGCGGAGGGAACCGACTGGGCTTACATAAGTTCGGGAACATGGTCATTGATGGGCGTTGAACTTGAATCACCCCTTGTAAATGACAAAGCTTTCGGCTATAATTTCTCCAACGAAGGAGGTGCTGAAGGAAGATACAGGTTCCTTAAAAATATTATGGGCCTCTGGCTCCTTCAGCAGTGCCGGGAAAAATGGAAGCAGTCCGATACCGGCTGCGATTATCCCACACTCATTGATGAAGCAGCAAAGGCCAAACCATTCAGTGTTCTTATCGATCCCGACCGTGAACAGTTTTTCAGTCCCCGTGACATGGTTTCTGAGATAGATGCCTTCTGCAGCACTACAGGCCAGGAGAAACCTGTTTCAAGAGGTGCATATGTTCGGGCGATCCTGGAAAGCCTTGCCCTTAAGTACAGGTTTGTCCTTGAACAGATCATGGAGGTAACAGGAAGGGAGATAAACAGAATCCATATCATAGGCGGTGGCACACGCAACAGAATGCTTTGCCAGTTCACAGCCAATGCAACGGGAAAAAAAGTGATCACCGGCCCTGCTGAGGGCACTGCAGCGGGCAACATATTGATGCAGGCACTGGCCTGCGGGCAGGCCAGTTCGCTTGAAGAGATCCGCAATATTGTAAGAAGCTCTTTTGATCTTGAATATTATCAGCCAGAGGAGACCCGTGAATGGGACAGGGCATACCAGGACTTCCTTAAACTGTTAAAGTGATTTAATATTCAGGATTTGGAACAGGCATTTGTGCGTTTACCTCTGATTAAATCTTCCTACCTGTCACCTTTTTTGAATTCTTCCAGCAGCTCCAGCATTTGCTTTACTCTGTCAGGATTAGAATCCCTTAAGTTTCTGGTCTCCCTGAAATCGTTTTTGAGGTCGTACAATTCAATATCGTTGTTGCTGCGGTTCACAAGTAGCTTCCAATCACCTTCTCTTACTGCATAAGCCTGCCTTGTTTTCCAGTACATGCGAGTTGACTCCATGGCAGGCCTTTCACCGGCTAACTGCGGCCATATATTCCGGCCATCAAGATCCTGCCGTAATTCCGCTTCATAGTTTGTTAACGCACACAATGTGGGCAGCCAGTCTGTAACATGAACCGGGAAATCAACCGATCCGGGCTCCAGTTTACCCGGCCAGTTAACAAAAGCGGGCACACGGATACCTCCTTCATACAGATCGCCCTTCCATCCCCGTAAGGGAAAATTATTGCCCAGCACCTCATGTGGCTTGTCCGCATAATTACCATGGTATTCCGTCTCGCTGTGCCATCTCATCTGACCGCCGTTATCGCTGATAAAAATTACAAGAGTATTTTCACGTTGTCCGGTCCTCTCCAGTGCATCAATCATCCGGCCGATACCGTCATCCATATGGGTTACACTGGCAGCAAACAACCTGCGGGAAGGATGCATCATCGGAACATCATCATAAACCGACATCCATTCACCAGGTTCATCCAGGGGAAAATGAGGCACGTGGTGGGCCACATAAAGGAAGAACGGTTCCTCCCTGTCCTCTTCTATAATCCTTACAGCTTCGGCAGTTATCAGATCGGTGACATGTGTCCCGCTTTCATCAAGGTACTCATCGTTCCGGTGCCAGGACCTCCT
>SLMM01000165.1 GCA_007133565.1 Bacteroidales bacterium | reverse complement strand
GGCAGGCACAACTACCCGTCCGGCAGGTACAACCACCCGTCCGGCAGGTACAACCACCCGTCCGGCAGGTACAACCACCCGTCCGGCAGGCACAACTACCCGTCCGGCAGGTACAACCACCCGTCCGGCAGGTACGACCACCCGTCCGGCAGGCAGTAGTACCAGAACTTCAGGAGGCCGTGATGAGGCGGGTACTGTAACGCAATCACAGCAGCAGACCACTACGCCTACCTATACCAGACCGGCTCCGGGTGACCGGGTAACATATAACAGGAGTACCATTAATTATCAGACAAGAAGTGCTCCTCCTGCTGAAAGAACTACTACTACCGGAAGTTCAACATATACAAGGCCGACCAGCAGTGCAACCTATAACAGGCCCGACAGCCGGACTACTGGTACAAGCGGCTCTTCAGTCCGGCCTGCTGCAACTCCGCCATCAAGACCGGCTACGACCAGCAGGGGCACTTCTTCAGGAACAACCAGAAGGCCTTCAGTGTCGAGTGGGACAAGTTCCGGCGGCGGTTCAGTATCAACAGGAACATCATCAGGGGGCTCTGGTGGTACACGAGGTTCCGGCAGTAGTGGTGGAGGCCGGAGATAAATCCGGTTTATCCCGGGACATATAGTTTATCAAACAAACAAATAAAAACAAATGAAACGTATAATAACCATTATACTTGCAGGTGTACTATGCATTGGACATAGCATTGCCCAGAACGAATCTGATGCACTGCGGTATTCACAGAAATTCTTTGGTTCGACTGCCAGGGTTGCAGGGATGGGAGGTGCATTTGCATCCCTGGGAGGCGACTTCTCTGTCCTGGGCTATAACCCTGCAGGAATTGCTGTCTTCAGATCGACCGAACTTACATTTACACCGGCATTCGGTTACGATGATATAAGTTCACGGTATATGGGTATGAACCGATCTGATACGAAGTATGATTTCGGGTTATATAACCTGGGTTTCGTTGCCAGCTTTAACAGAAATACTGAAACTGGTTGGGTTGGAACCAATTTCGGATTTGGATATAACCGTAATAACAATTTTAACAGGAATAAGGTCATTGAAGGTGTTAACTTTGAAAGTTCAATAGCCGATTACTTTATAGCAGGCCCTTACGGAGCAAACGGAACTTACCCTGATGACCTTGATCCTTTCTGGGAGAGACTCGCATTTGATACGTACGTCATAGATACGGTGCCGGGTTTTCCTACCTGGTATGAAACACCCGTAATGCTCGGGCAAACCCAAAGGGAGATAATATCAACCAGCGGTAATACCGGAGAATGGTTATTCTCGTTCGGCGCCAATTATGAGCATAAGCTGTATCTTGGGGCAACTTTTGGAATTGAAACAGTCGATTATACCCGAAACTCCAATTACAGCGAGTTCGATGAACTGGATCTTAGCGATTTTGAACAGTTGCTCTTTACTAAAAACCTTACAACAACCGGCCGTGGATACAGCTTCAAGCTTGGAGCTATATACAAACCTGTAGAAATGATCAGGCTGGGAGGTTCCATACATCTTCCAACCTTCTTCACACTGACTGACGAGTACCGCCATCAGATGGAATCATGGTTCACCACAGGAGAGTCTTACAAAGCAGAACCTACAACGGTTCAGGGTAACAAAATAGGCCCCCGCCTCAAGGAATATTCACTTACAACCCCTTTTCGTGCCATCGGCGGAATTGGTATAATGCTGCCGGGACAACTAGGTGTTATCAGCCTTGATTATGAATATGTAGATTATTCAACAATGAGGCTCAGGGAAATTGACGGAGGCTATGATTTTTACAGTGAAAACCAGGTAATACAAGATGTTTACCGGGCTACAGGAAATATAAGAGCCGGCGCTGAACTCAGGCTTGGGATGTTTATGGTCAGGGGTGGCCTTGCTTCATACGGAAGTCCGTTTGCATCCGGGCAGATGAATGAAGATGCCGGTTACACGGTTTATTCCGGGGGTATTGGGTTCAGGGAGAGCCGGTTTTATATCGATCTCGGGTATACCCTGACTTCCAATGAATATTATTACCTGCCATATGAGTGTGAAGTTTTAGATCCCTCTTTTAACCAGTCAAGGAACAGCAGGTTTATGCTTACAACAGGCATCAGGTTCTGATGCACAAAAAAAATAGACGAGCATTTTAGTATCCGGGCTGATCTGAAAAAGGATAAACTGCAGATTGCCCGGATGTTAAATTTTATTCAGGCAGGGGTTTCATCAGTCCCGCAACACGGCGTATATAGGAAACGGCATCTGGTCCGGTATTAAATACAAGATCGAGTATACTCAGGTTTGGCATAAAGCCGTGCCTGTCTGAAAATACCTGCTGATATTCCGGGTAACCGATGCTCAATCCACGAATCCCTGTTTTTTTTTTAGGGTGTATCTTATCTCTCATATTGATGATCCCCGGCGGGGTAAGATGCGTAAATGCATTTGTATACCGGGGCACAATATTTATATCAAGAATATTGAGTATGCTGTCAAGAATAGCACTGTTCAGGTCTGTAAGCAGGGCATATCTGTTTTCAAAAAATGGCATTACAGCATCAATATAATACTCATAGAAAGGTGCTGACCTGTAGGCTGATATAATAGAAATGCGATGCAGTCTCTGCCATGGGTAGCTGTAATCGGGCCTGATATCAGTTATTGGTGTCTTTCCGCCCTTGTTTCTTTTAACTGGTATGATCAGCGGCAACCGACCGTTTGCAGCCATAATGCAGCATCTGTTACGGTAGCTTTGCTTACTGTAATTTTCATGTTTCTCTATAAGAAGGCTGTTACAGCCTGCTATGAGAGCAAAATAGCTTATGGGGGGGAAATATGCCGTTGATAGCAGCAGACCTGTTCTTGCTGGTGGCATGATTGCACTGTTAAAAAAAAGTGCCTGCTAAAACCGGCAGGCACCTTCTTTATTTTAAAAAACCTGGTTACTGTTTTTTCAACACCATCATTGCATAAAGTGCAAACAGTGATGCTGTTACCAGCTGTATCCATACCGGAATTGAAATGAGCGGCGAGCTGAAAAGTGCGTAATTGAGCATGAAGACCTTTACGATGTAATACCCGATCTTGCTCAGTATTATACTGAAAAATACTGCTCCGAAGACATTTTTAAATCTTTTTGACAGTTCGAAGAAAAGGAAAACATTCAGAGCAAACTCGGCCGACATTAGTCCTGCTTTGAAGAATACCGGATGCCCTGATACCACAAATGATATTATCGGCAAGGCTACTGCCAGTGCATATGCGTTCTTCCTGTTTGTATGAACCAGCGCCAACACAAGCATTATCCTCATCGGTTCCAGGTAGAAGACCGGGAAACTCAGCAGGTGGGCTAAAGCTGGTGCTAAAAGGATAACGGCTATTGCAGCAGAATCGATCAGCAAAGTGGTCAGTGTCTCTCTTTTCAGACTTAGAATGGCAGAGTTCTTCATAATAATTTATCTTTTGGTATTCTTTAACAATTGGTTATATTATCAGACAAAATTCTTTTTTTATATTTACAATCCCAAAAATAAATAAAAAATAGAATCTTTTAAACTCGGACTGATATTTTAACCAAGGTTTGTACGTTTTTATTGTTGAAATGCTGGTGGTAAATTATCAGGAGATGATTTTGCAAAAGAAAAACGAATATTCTGGATACTAAAAAAAAGAACATGAAGAGAAGAGAATTTTTAAGAAAGTCAGTCGGAGCAGGGTTTGTTGCAGGCACGACATTATCATTTACCGGATATAATAAACTTTTCGGAAGTGAAATACCTGAAGCTGATACTCCCTATGATCTTGTTGCTGTCAGAGGTGGTGAACCTGAAGAGATGTTCGACAAAGCAATCGAAGCGATGGGGGGCCTTGGCAACTGGGTAAAGCCCAACCAGTCAGTTCTGGTGAAACCAAATATTGGCTGGGATGTTATCCCAGAAAGGGGTGCCAATACAAACCCAGGCCTTGTCAAAAGGATCATTGAGAAGTGTTATGAGGCCGGTGCTCGTGAAGTTGTTGTTTTTGACCATACCTGTGATAATTGGAGAAGGAGTTATCAGAACAGTGGTATTGAAGCCGCAGTTAATGCAGCAGGAGGGAGGATACTCCCGGGCAATGATGAGAGGTTTTTCAGGGATATTACTGTACCCCGCGGCAAACAGCTCAAAGAAGCAAAGGTACATGAGCTTGTTCTGAACGCGGATGTCTTTATTAATGTCCCGGTTCTGAAACATCATGGTGGTGCACAGATAACTATTGCCCTTAAAAATCTTATGGGGATCATATGGGACAGGAGATGGTGGCACAGGAACAATCTGCAGCAGTGTATAGCGGACTTCGGTACATGGCGGCAGCCCGACCTTAACATAGTCGATGCATACCGGGTAATGATGCAGAACGGCCCCAGGGGGGTGTCAGAAGATGACATTGTAATGATGAAATCACTTGTGATCTCTCCCGACATGGTGGCTGCCGATGCTGCCTCGGCCCGCCTTTTTGGAGCAGAACCCCACCAGATTGGGCATATCAGGATGGCCCATGAGCTGGGTGTAGGCACAATGGAGCTTGAGAACCTTTCGATTCAAAGGATCGTAGTTTAGGATCAAAGCATCATTTTACTGACCCTGCCGGAATGGTTCAAATCAACCGCGCAGGGTTTGCTGTTTAGTAACGGAGTATCGGTTTATTTAGTTTTAATAATAATTTACCAATATGCAAGCAAGGTATCTGAAACCGCTCAGGGTAATAATCTCTCTGTTTTTCCTGGTATTTGCAGCTATGATTTTCATAGATTTCCGGGATTCATTCTCTGAAAACTTTATCTCTTCTTTCCTCTTCCTGCAGTTTGCGCCTTCTGTAGTTAAAATTATTCAGGTAGCAGCTATATCTGCACTAGGGTTCCTGGTTGTTCTTATGCTGACAGTCCTTTTCGGAAGGGTTTACTGCTCAACCATTTGTCCCCTGGGGATATTTCAGGATGCCGTATCATGGATCTCGGTTAAATTGCGCCGGAAGAAATGGCCTTACAGGTATACAAGGCCACACAATATACTCCGGTATTCTTTACTTGGTCTAACTGTGATCTTCATGGTTTTTGGAAGCATTCTGATCCTCAACCTGCTTGATCCTTACAGTAATTTCGGGAGGTTCATGACATATTTTGCCAAACCTGTCGTTCTCGGAATCAATAACTGGGTTGCTCCCATGCTTATGTCCGGCGGAATATACACTCTTTACCCGGTAACACTTCCTGCCATTAGATGGGAGGTGATGATGTTCCCCCTGGCAATGCTTATTCTCGTTATCTGGTTATCTCTTAAATACGGCAGGTTATATTGCAATACGGTATGCCCCGTTGGCACCCTGCTCGGATATATCTCCAGGGTTTCCCTGGTTCAGATATATATTGATGAACAATCCTGCACAAAATGCGGCAGGTGCGACAGGATATGCAAATCATCTTGCATGAGCTTCAGGGAGGGTTTGGTTGATTTTTCAAGGTGTGTGGCATGTTACAACTGCCTTAGGATATGCCCTGACAATGCAGTGAAATATTCGGCAAATCACGGCCGCAAAATCAATCTAATGGCCCTTAATCCGGTCGCACCCCTGAAACAGTCCGTTACCCCACAAGATAATGATACAACCGGGATGATAGATGATTCGAAACGCAGCTTTATTCTTACGGCACTTATGATGCTGTTTGGGATCAACCGGTTTGCCAAAGGTGCCGTTGAAGATATTCCTGAACCCGAACAGGATACGACTATTCCCGAAGATAAAAATTATCCTGTTTCTCCCCCCGGGTCAATCTCCCTGAAGCACTTCAATAAAGCCTGCACTGCCTGCACTCTTTGCGTAAGTGTATGCCCCACCCATGTACTGCAACCATCACTGCTGGAATATGGTGTCGGTGGATTTTTACAGCCGCGTATGGATTTCCATGCAGGTTTCTGTAATTTCGACTGTACATCCTGCGGAGAGGTTTGTCCAACCGGTGCTATACTGCCGCTTTCTGTCGATGAAAAGCATGTTACGCAGATCGGGGTAGTTAAGTTTGAAAGGGAAAATTGCGTTGTATATACCGATAACACTTCCTGCGGCGCATGCTCTGAACATTGTCCCACCCGGGCCTGCGATATGGTGCCATATATTGGCGAACTTACCATACCAGAGGTTGACGAGTCGACTTGTATAGGGTGCGGGGCTTGTGAGTATATTTGTCCCACCAGGCCATACAGGGCGATCTATGTTGACGGTAACCCCGGGCACATGATAGCTGACAGACCGGAAACTGAAAGAGTGGAGCGTGAGGTCGATTTTGATGATTTCCCGTTCTGATGCATAGAGAATAATAAATAATACAGGCTTTCTGCTATCCTGTTCCCGAAAACAGCCTGTTCCAACGTACTCTTCTCAAGCCCGACCGGTTGCTGTCCAGCGAGAGCCAGATGAAAACCGGTCTGCCTACAATATGATCTTCGGGCACAAACCCCCAGTATCTGGAATCAAGTGAGTTATGCCTGTTGTCTCCAACCATGAAATAGTAATTCATCCCGAATGTGTAGGTGTCGGCATGTTCGCCGTTAATATATATATCTCCCTCCTGTATCTCAAGGTCATTAAGTTCATAAGCTGTTATAATCCTACTGTAAAGGGATATATTGACTGTGTCAATATTAACGGTAACTCCCTTAGCAGGTATAACAAGCGGACCGAAGTTGTCTTCATTCCAGGGGTATGCCGGATCATGGGGGAAAACAGCCCTTGAATAGTTGTCCGGGGGATTTTCCCACCGGTTAACTGATGTTATATTCCGGAAATTTTTAAGGTTGTCAATATTCTCCTCTTTGAGCGAAATGTAATATTCTGATGATGACGCCCTTGTGACGTCGGGGGCATATATTCCAAGCCTTTCAAGAGACCTCATGTTCAGAGGTGTTCCGTCGGTCCGTACGATATATTGGTACTGGAGGTTTTCGAGTCCACTGTCAGCTGATTTTCCATTAATAAAAACTTCTCCCCTGATAATTTCCAGTGTGTCGCCCGCAGTGGCAACACACCTTTTAATGTAATTATCCCTTTTATCAACCGGTCTGGCAGTAATATTATATTGCTGCTCAATAAATCTGCGTGCTTCCGATTCGTAAAATTCGTTGCTTCTCAATTCTGACTGAGTATACAAATCCCTTTCATAAAGCTCATGGGCAAATTGACGGGCAACAGCATAGTAGCTCTGGTTTTGCATTTCCAGGATTACTGTGTCCCCTTCCGGGAAGTTGAAAACTACTATATGGTTGTTCTCAATCTTTCTGAGCCCTGCAAGTCTCCTGTAGGGCCACTGGACCCATTCAACGTATGATTTTGTAAACCTGGTAAGAGGCAGGGTATGGTGCGCAAAAGGGAAAGAGATTGGCGTCATCGGGGTGCGGGGCCCATAACTGAGCTTGCTTACAAAAAGGTGGTCGCCTATGAGAAGTTCCTTTTCCATTGAGCCGGTGGGTATCTTGTAATTCTGGAAAAAGAATATATTAATAAATGTTACAGCTATAACTGCATAGATGAGAGCATCAAGCCATTCAATAAATGTGCTGTTTTTTCCCTCACGCTTTTTCCAGAAAGCCCAGTTTACTTTTTTGCTGATGTATACATCGTAGATAACCGGCAGCCCAAGCAGGAACCAGTAATTACCCAGCCAGATAACCCATAAAATCCAGGCCAGTGCGGCAATGCCGAAACGTATGCTGGATACGTGTTTCTTAACAAATTCCATAGGTCGATTTAATATTTGCATAGTGGCGGTAAAATTAATCAATGCTTCTGAACATTCTTTCCCATCTAATGTTTTTCGGAAATCTTTTATCACTTTCTACTGACAGCCATACCATGAAAGCCTTGCCTACAATATGGTCTTCAGGCACGAACCCCCAGAACCTGGAGTCGGCCGAATTGTGTCTGTTGTCACCGAGCACGAAGTAATAGTCCATATTGAACCGGTAGGTATGTGTTTTACTTCCGTTAATAAATATTTCGTTGTTTATTACCTCAAGGTCATTGCCTTCATATAACGTTATTATTCTATGGTATAGTGGAATGTTGGATATTGTGAGGTCAATCACCATATCCCTGCCGGGAACAGTAATCGGTCCGTAATGATCTTCATTCCATGGGTAGTTACGGTCAAACGGGAATATAGTATGTACGCCGGAATAGGGGTTGCGGTTTTCATATCTCTCGACGGACAGCACATCAGGCAGTCCGGCTACCTTCTCAGTGAGGTCTTCGGTAAGCGATAGTTCATAAAGGGACCTTGAGGGATTGAATTTTATACTATGTTCCGGGATCTCCAGTCCGGCAAAAAGACTGTCGTCTATCTTTGTACCGTCAGTCCTTACAAAATATTCATGTTGTATGTTATTGTTCGCAGGTTCGGGAATGCCGTTTATATAAAGTCTTCCGCCAGTAATCATTATCGTGTCGCCAGGGATGCCCGCACAACGTTTGATATAGTTTTCCCTTCTGTCGACCGGTCTGGTAAGCAGGTCAAATTCCTTATGTATGAATTCTCGGCCGTATTGCCTGATCAATGCGTAGTAGCTTTGATCAGGATACTGTGCCACAACCGTGTCACCCTCGGGGAAATTGAACACTATTATATCGTTGTGCCTGACTGTTGACAGTCCGGCCAGCCTTTTATAGGGGCTGCTTATCCATTCGAGGTATGATGGTGTGTTCTCTGTAAAGGGCAGGGTATGATGGGAGAACGGGAAAGACAAGGGTGTATTTGGCAGTTTCGGGCCGTAGCTGAGTTTTGTTACAAAAAGATAATCCCCCGGAAGCAGTGATCGTTCCATTGATGAGGTAGGTATCGAATATGCCTCCAGAAAGAATATCCGAATAAAGCCTGCAACCAGCAGGCCAAATATTCCCGCATCTATCCATTCAACCGCTAATCTGCTTTTTACGAATCCCCCTTTTCTCCAGAAAAACCATGGTATTTTTTTCGTTACCAGCATATCGAAAAGCACAGCAAGTCCCGTCAAAAACCAAAGGTTTTCCAGCCATAATACCCAAATTGCATAGAGGGTTGAGCCTATGGTAAACATGACCCACGAGCTTGCCGGGTACTTACCGAAAAAATTTCTCATGCCGGAGTTGCTTATATTTTTAAAAGGTCTTCCATCCTGAATACACCGGTTTTACCTTTGATGAATTCTGCAGCCAGAACTGCACCTGTTGCAAAAACACTCCTGTTCATGGCCTGGTGGCTGATCTCAAGTATTTCAAGAGGAGACTGGTAAGTGAGAACATGCGTCCCGGGAACCTCGCCTTTCCTTTCAGAAATTACGCTTAGAATCTCAGGTTCTTCTGCCTCTTCATTTTTCCAGCTTTTTATTTTCGCGGTTCTTTCTGTAATATCTCCGGCAAGGGTGACTGCTGTACCGCTTGGAGAATCCTTTTTGTGTATATGATGGATCTCAGATATTGAAGGCCTGAACTCCGGAAATCTGTTCATTACTTCAGCCAGCCAGCGGTTTATCTGAAACATGATATTAACTCCTATACTGAAGTTGGAAGCATACAGAAATGTGCCGCCAACCTCCCTGCAGTGTGTTTCTACCCGGGCAAGTTCTCCCGTCCATCCTGTAGTGCCGCATATTACAGGCACTCCGGCATCCAGGCATGCGGTTACATTTCCTGCAGCAGTTTCAGGAGTTGAAAACTCAAAGGCAACGTCGGCATCTTTTACCAGGTTTGACCCAAGCTCACCATGGTTTTCCATGTCAATTTTAAGGATTACCTGGTGGCCCCTGTCTCTGGCAGCCTTCTCTATTTCCCTGCCCATTTTCCCGTAACCTATAATCATTGTTTGCATATACTGGCTTTAATTAATCGGTGTGGCATTTCAAAAAAAAAGCCCTCTCATACTTGCAAGCAGAGATGGCTTTGGTATAGCACTTCAGGATTATCTATTTTTTTACTTTATCAACTATCGCTTTGAAAGCCTTGGGATGGTTCATTGCAAGGTCGGCAAGTACTTTTCTGTTGATCTCTATCCCCTTTTTGCCGGCAGCCCCAATAAACTCTGAATAGGACATCCCGTGCTGACGTACTGCTGCATTTATCCTCTGGATCCAGAGCCCCCTGAATGCAATCTTCTTTTTTCTGCGGTCGCGGTAGGAGTATTGCAAACCTTTTTCAACCGCGTTCTTTGCTACCGTAAATACGTTCTTTCTTCTTCCAAAGTATCCTTTGGCTTGCTTCAGCACCTTTTTCCTTCTTTGTCTTGATGCTACCGTGTTAACTGATCTTGGCATCTCTTTTTCTCCATTTTGAATGTCCAGCGTTCCGCCTGTCGGAATCTTGGATGCTGGTGCACTCTGATTAAAAACTGATTAACTGATATTATTTCATTGCGAGAAGCAGCCTGACATTCTTTTCGTCGGGCTTACTCACCAATGTGAAATAGGTGAGATTCCTTTTTCTCTTTGTTGATTTCTTTGTAAGGATATGGCTTTTATAGGCATGCTTCCTTTTGATCTTTCCTGTTCCGGTGAGCACGAATCGCTTTTTTGCTCCCGAATTTGTCTTCATCTTAGGCATTACATATATCGTTTTACTGGTTATTATTTATTTTTCTTCAATGCTTTGGGCGCTATGAACATTGTCATTCGTTTTCCCTCAAGTTTTGGCATCTGTTCAACCTTGCCGTAATCTTCAAGTTCCTGCGCAAGCCTTAACAGGAGTATCTCCCCTTTTTCCTTGAACAGGATTGTCCTTCCCTTGAAAAAAACAAAAGCCTTTATCTTTGCGCCATCCGATAAAAATTTCTTTGCGTGATTGAGCTTGAAATTGAAATCATGTTCATCTGTATTGGGCCCGAAACGGATCTCCTTTATTACTACCTTCACCGTTTTGGCTTTTATTTCTTTCTGCTTTTTTTTCTGCTGATACAGAAATTTCTGATAATCTATGATTTTGCAGACCGGTGGATCGGCATTCGGGGATATTTCCACAAGGTCGAGCTCCATTTCATCAGCCAGTTTCAAAGCCGCGGATAACGGTACTACTCCCGGGTTCTCTATATTATCGCCAACAAGACGCACTGAGCTGGCCCTTATGAATTCGTTAATCCTGTGTTTTGGTTCCTGCCTGGCCTGCCTGCGCGGACCTCTGGAAAATCTTTGTACTGCTATGTTACTGCCCTCCTTCTTTTAATTAACAATTATTTTATTTACTGATATCTTCCAATTGTTTTTCAATTTCCTGTTTTGCAAATTTAACAAAATCCTGCAAATTCATTGAGCCCTTGTCACCTTCCCCCTGTTTCCTTACCGAAACAGTGCTGTTCTCCGCCTCTTTTTCCCCTACAACAAGAAGGTATGGTATCCTCTTCAACTCACTATCCCTTATCTTCCTGCCTATCTTTTCGTTCCTGAGATCAATCAGGGCGCGAATATCGCAATTTTTCAGCAAATTTAAAACTTTTTCAGCGTAATTATGCACTTTTTCACTTATCGGCAGAATAACCACCTGTTCGGGTGTAAGCCAGAGAGGGAATTTTCCTGCAGTATGCTCAATCAGAACAGCAACAAATCTTTCCATCGAACCGAAAGGTGCCCTGTGTATCATTATGGGACGGTGTTTCTGATTGTCAGATCCGGTATACTCCAGGTCAAAACGTTCAGGCAGGTTGTAATCAACCTGAATAGTACCAAGCTGCCATTTCCTGCCAAGGGCATCTTTAACCATGAAATCGAGCTTTGGACCGTAAAAGGCGGCCTCCCCGTATTCTATGGAAGCTTCAAGCCCCTTCTCTCTTGTCGCCTCAATGATGGCTTTTTCAGATTTTTCCCAGTTTTCATCACTTCCGATGTATTTTTCCTTGTCATGCGGATCTCGGAGTGATATCTGTACGATAAAGTCTTTGAAATCGAGCGCCTTAAAGATTACAAAAATAATATCTATCACTTTAGTGAACTCTTCCTTCAGCTGGTCGGGACGGCAGAAGATGTGTGCATCATCCTGTGTAAACCCTCTGGCCCTTGTCAGGCCGTGAAGCTCTCCGCTTTGTTCGTACCTGTATACTGTTCCGAATTCCGCCATCCTTACCGGCAGGTCTTTATAGGACCTGGGTTTGAATTTGTATATCTCACAGTGATGCGGGCAGTTCATGGGCTTAAGCAAAAACTCCTCACCCTCGGCAGGGGTGCTTATTGGCCTGAATGAGGCTTCTCCGTATTTAGCATAATGTCCTGATGTAACATAAAGCTCCTTTTGTCCGATATGCGGGGTTATAACCTGTTCATAACCGTGTTCACGCTGCACCTTTTTCAGGAACTCCTCCAGCCTTTCGCGAAGTTGTGCGCCTTTTGGCAACCACATTGGCAGGCCCGACCCCACGACATGTGAAAAGGTGAACAGTTCAAGATCCCTGCCTATTTTCCTGTGGTCTCTTTTTTTAGCTTCTTCAAGCATAGCAAGATGTTCGTCCAGCATCTTCTGCTTCGGAAAGCTTACTCCGTAGATCCGTGTAAGCTGTTTGTTTCTCTCATCACCCTTCCAGTACGCCCCTGCGACGCTGAGCAGCTTGAAAGCCTTTATATATCCCGTATGGGGCAGGTGAGGCCCCCGGCAGAGGTCTGTAAAATTACCATGTGTATAAAAGGATATAGTTCCGTCTTCAAGGTCATTGAGTAATTCAACCTTATACTGGTCTCCTTTCCTGGTGTAATGCTCCAGTGCCTCCTTTTTTGGCATGACTTTCCTCACAAAGGTGTTCTGCTGTTGTGCAAGCTCCTTCATTTTATTCTCTATGGCCGGCAGGTCGCTGTCTGTTATGGTCACCCCCTCACCCGGATCAACATCATAGTAGAAACCGTTGTCGATCGAAGGGCCAATGCCCAGCTTGATTCCGGGATAAAGTGCCTCCAGGGCTTCAGCCATCAGGTGGGCAGAGGAATGCCAGAATGCGTGCATTCCATCCTCACTGTCCCATTTATTCAGAATTATTTCAGCATCTTCATTAATAGATCTTGTAAGGTCATATACCTCTCCGTTGACCGTGACCGAAAGCACCTCTTTGGCAAGACTGTTACTGAGAGACTTTGCTATATCAAGTCCGGTAACCCCTTCAGGATACTCTCTTACAGAATTGTCGGGTAAAGTTATTCTGATCATTATTTTGTAAGCTCGTTAAATTATAAATGCAAGATAACCTGCCGTTTTTCGCTGACCCTAATGATCAACATCGATGCGATTTCTGCCTTCTGTAACACATTATCAAACAGGATGCTGATTATACTCAATAGAGATGCAGAATCTCCTGAAGCAGGCTTTCAACAAACTGCAAAGATAAAACTTTTGGGTTTAATAATCTTTTCACCTAATTTAACGGGAACGCGATGTAATTATCATAGCTTAGGCAAACAGCCGAGGAATACTGTATACCCTTTTCAACCACTTTTTTCCACACCTCTTCGGTACAATTGGCAAGCTTACGGCTGTCAATTCCTTCTTCATACAAGGCGGCTATAATACCTGCATTGAAAGAGTCGCCGGCGCCTATGGTGCTAACCGGCTTGATTTTCGGAACATCATAATGTGTAATATAATCTCTGGTGCAGAGTTCCACTCCTTCAGACGACCTGGTGTATAGCAGGGCAGTGCAATTCCTGAAGCAGGGCAGTTCCCATGTTTCGGCTGCTGAGGCAGTGCCGAAAATATTCTCAAAATCCTCATCCGAGCCCCTTACTATAACAGAATGAGTAATGTTATCCTCAATATAGGGTTTGACCATATCCAGATCGGCAAGGTGGGAAGCCCTGAAATTAGGGTCATAGATCACAAGGGATCCGGAAGATGCTGCCATATTCCTGAGTCTAATTGCTGCGTGCCTTGTAGGTTCGGAGACGGAGTAAAACGAACCGAATAGCAGCAGGTCATTTTCACCCGGGGAGGGCAGCGGGGGGTCTTCCGGAGGGCCTGCTCCCTTATGGAATGAATAGGTGGCATTGTTGTTTTCATCGAGAAAAGCCAGGGCGATAATTGACGGGGCATTCTCCATGTGGAGAAATGATGTGTCAACCCCGTTATCTTTGAGAAACTGTTCAATTAGCCTTCCCACCTGGTCATTGCCGCATGTTCCCGTAAAGCTTACCGGCAGCCTGCTTCTGCCAAGTGATACCGATGAATTGAGCATTGCGCCGCCGGGCCTTGCCGCTACCGGCTGCCCGTCGCTGAAAATTATGTCATAGACAATTTCACCTATGGTAAATATTCTCCTGTTGTGCATGATTGGTTTGTTTTTCAAAAAAAAGAGAACCATCAAGCGAAGCTGATGGTTCTCCCCTTATATCTGAAGATTTAAAGTGAATATCCGTTTCGGTACTCCCTGTGGTAGAATTTTTCGGCTTCAGGATCATTAACAAAAGATTCTGTTGCAGGGTTCCATTCAACCGGCCGCATGAGTTCATAGGAAATGTTACCCAGGGTGCAGGTGGTGCAGGTGCGGTGTCCTACCTCAACCGGGGCAACCGGATCTCTGCGGCTGCGCATACATTCAACAAAGTCAACCAGGTGGGGCACTCCCGTTTCATATGCCACCGTATCATCCCTGAGGTCATCATCCGGATAGAGAGCCTCATCAGATGCCACATAGTGGCCGCGGCTCACTTCAATCCATCCGTCAGTGCCTATAAACTTAACACCCTTGGTCTCGGCCTCATCAAACGGCTCTTCTGTCATTATCCATCCGTCAGCATACTCGTATGTAAGGAACTTGTAGTCTCCGTATCCTGCCGGGATGATGCGGACCGGACCGCTGTTGTCCATACCCATTGCCCACTGGGCAATGTCGAACATGTGTGCTCCCCAGTCTGTTGTAAAACCTCCGCCCATCTCCTTGTACCATCTCCATGCTCCCCATATGGTTTCATCTCTAGGAGGGTCGAGTGAAATAGGAGGATTAAGTTCATGGTTGTAATGAACAAAGGGATTGGGCCCCAGCCAGAGGTCCCAGTTCAGGTCGTGTGGTACGGGTTCTTCCGGAAGATCGTAAGGAACAGGGGGGCCGCCTACGTATGCATGGACCTTCTCAATTCTGCCAAGTGCCCCTTCCTTAACGTGTCTTACGGCATGCTTGAATACCGCATCAGAGCGCTGCTGGCTTCCTGTAGCCAGAACTATATTGTTATCCCTTACAGCCTTTACAAGCTCTACACCCTCTTTGATGGTAAATGTGAGGGGTTTTTCCATGTAAATGTCTTTTCCTGCCTGGCATGCCTCAACACCCATCAATCCGTGCCAGTGGTCGGGTGATACCACAATGACGCCGTCAATATCGTTCCTGTTGAGTATCTGATGGTAATGCTCGTAGGTAGCCACCTTGACATTCTCACCTTTTTCAGCATAGAATTCATTCATTCGCTGCTCAAAGCGCTCCCTTTTGATACCATAAACATCGGCACCGGCGACTATCTGAACTCCTTCAATACCACGGAAGCCCGCCATAAGGTACATTGTCTGCCTGCCGAGCCCGATAATCCCCAGCCTGATAATGTCATTGGCCGGGGTCTTGCAGCTTTTAACCAGCGGCAGCATTGAAAGCCCCGCTGCACCAGCAAGTGATGTCTGGATAAACTTTCTTCTTGAGATTCTTTGCATTGGTTTCAGGTTTTGTTATTAATATGGATAAAGGTTGATTGTATGTTGTGTCATGGCACAAACAGGAATGCAATTTACTTCAAATTCATAAAAAACACAAAAGCTGAATCAAAATACCCGGCAAACGGCCGGGTATTTGGATGTGTGCGCCGCTTCTTCGGGAGCCTGTAAGTTCAAAGTTTAATAATTCTAGAGGCTCCAGCCATTACGGTATTCTCTGTGATAGAATTTTTCGGCTTCAGGATCATCAACAAAATACTGAAGTGCCGGATCCCATTTTACAGGCCTGTCCAGTTCGTGTGCTATGTTGCCCAGAATACAGGTAGTGCATGTTCGGTGTCCCACTTCAACAGGTACAACCGGTTCTCTTCTGTGCCTCAGTGACATGATAAAATCCTCGAGGTGTGGAACCCCTGTTTCGTAAGGAATTCCTCCATGTCCCGCGAGCTCTTCCTCACCAGGGAAAAGTGCCGGATCTGAAGCATCGTAGTGGCCGCGTGCAACTTCGATCCAACCGTCTTCTCCCCAGAATTTGATCCCGCGGGTCATTGCATCATCATATGGCCGGTTGATAACCTTCACTCCGTTAGCATATACATAGGTAAGGTATTCGGCTCCATCATGACCCGGAGGTATGATCTCCACAGGGCCGCCGTCATCCTCACCGAGGGCCCATTGTGCTATATCAAAATTGTGAGCACCCCAGTCCGTTATGAACCCGCCTCCGGTCTCCTTAAAATATCTCCATTCTGCCCAATATGTCTCGTTCCTTGGTGGATCAAGAGATATTGGTGGATTCAGCCTTGCATTGTAATGCACGTATGGATTGGGGCCCAGCCACAGGTCCCAGTTCAGGTCAGCCGGCAGGGGTTCTTCAGGCAGATCATATGGGGCGGGGAAGTCTCCCACATAAGCATACACCCTGTCCAACTTACCGATAGCACCTGCACGTACGCTGACCACGGCATGATGGAAAAACCTGTCAGACCTCTGCTGGCTGCCAACAGCCAGGATCCGGTTGTTTTCCCTTACCGACCTTACTGTCTCTACACCTTCTTTGATAGTAAAAGTGGTTGGTTTCTCAAGGTAAATATCCTTCCCGGCCTGGCACGCATCTATTGTGTTTAGCGCATGCCAGTGGTCCGGTGTTATTATTACCACGGCATCAATATCCCTGATATCTAGAAGTTCGTGGTAATGCTCAAATGTTTGCACCCTTACATTTTCTCCAATTTCGGAGTAATGGTCATTCAGCATTTTTTCGAACCGGCGCCGTTTGATGCCGTACACATCTGCTCCGGCCACAACTTGTACGCCGGCAATAGAGTTAAACCCCCTCATAAGATGCAATGATTGCTGGCCCAGGCCAATAAACCCCAAACGGATAATATCGTTGGGAGAGACCCTGCAGCTTTTGACCAGAGGGAAGAGTGAAAGTCCGGCTGCACCGGCAATCGTGGTTGTCAGAAATCGTCTTCTTGAAATCTTTTGCATAGTGGTTTGGTTTTTTGGTTACTTTGTAATCTTACGGATTCTTATTCTCTGTTATTATATGGCATGCCATATTTTTTATCCTGGTACTTTTCCCGCCCCATTCAAATCCTGTTTGACCTGACAAGCCTGTTTTTCAGCAGGTGGCGGACGGGACTTATGAGCCGTTCCAAAAGGCTGAGTTCGTCTGTAGAGATATCTGCAATCCCGGGCAGTTCTCTCACAACCTCCAGCTCATGTCCGAAGGAGGTTACGGCGCCCTGTGAAAGTGATATCACTGCCGGGAATCCCTCTTCCACCGGCCCCCCTGATACTGATTGGATCCGGCCTTCAACCATACCAAATTCCATATAGGGATATCCCTCAAGCTTGATATTCACCCTTTGTCCGGGTCTTACCTTCCCGGCTCTTCTGAAAGGCACTATAATCCTGGCGTGTATATTGCCCATATCCTGAGGCACAATAGAGAAGACCGGCTCTCCTTCTTTCAGTTCCTGGAGGCTGCTCCATACAGAGAGGTAGTTTAGCGTTCCTGCAGCGGGAGCTACAAGCAGATGCCTGTTTTCCCAGGTTGCAAGAGAACTTTCAAGCTGGCGGAAGGCATTAACCAAAGCGGTAAAAAGATTCTGCTGCCGTTGCTCTTTTTCCAGGCGGGTATCGGCTATGGTCCGTTCCAGTCTGGCAATTGTGATACCAGCTTCAGAAAGTGCCAGTTCTGCATTCTCAACCGTTTTCTGCCTGCTGAGAAGGAGGGTCTGGGCTCGCTCATATTCCGAAGCGGAAATCACTTCTGACGCAAAAAGTGCAGCATCCCTCCTGTACTGTGTCATTCCCAGCTCAAGTTCGCGCACAGCAAGCGACTTCTGCCTGTCAAGGTTCTCCCTGTAGCTGGTATAGGCCTCCAACTCATGGGTAAGGGCTGCAATCCTGTGTTCATAAAAATCCTGTGTGATAAAGATCCTGTAGTCGTTCAAAGCTGCCACAAAGGCATTGTAGGAGGGCTGTACATCTCCAACTACCAGATCAGAAGGTAGCGAAACATATAGAATATCATCATTTTGGAAAATAGCAGAATTTACCAGCCTTACATAATTACCCAGCCTGAATATATCACTGTAGCGTGCCGGGTTTTCAATAACCGCAAGGGTGTCACCTGCTGAAACCCGGGCTCCGTCAGCCAGAAAGATCACTTGTGGTTTGCCGGCCGACCTTGCTATAAGAACAGATGGTGGGTTCTCCTTGGTTATTATTACCGGTGCCCTTACTATATCAGGATAGGTGAAAAAGCTGCTTCCTGCAATGATAACAGCAATGACGGCAAAGGCTATCCCTGTTCCCCATCTGACAATCCAGGCGGGGGGCCTGCCGAGGATCTCCCCGACATCCTCCGACCGGAGGTTTATATCAGTGTTCTTTTCACCAGGTTTTCCTTTTGCGGTTTTGCTTTCCATGACATAAAGATATAATATAACCGGCAAATTCGGTAAATTTACAGCTCAAGTTGATTTCTGACCAGGGTGTAATAGGCTCCTTTTTTTCTCGTCAGCTCACTGTGTGTACCTGACTCTACAATTTCACCCTTTTCAATAACCAGTATCTGGTCTGCATTCTTTACGGTGCTGAGCCTGTGAGCGACAACCACAACGGTGCGTCCCCTGTAGAAATTCTCCAGGTTGCCAAGAATAACTTTTTCATTATTGGCATCAAGGGCATTCGTCGCTTCATCAAAAAAGATGTATGCAGGATCTTTGTATACTGCTCTGGCTATCAGTATCCTCTGTTTCTGGCCCTGGCTAAGTCCGTGACCCTCGCTTCCAATTTTTGTGTTAAAGCCGAGAGGAAGGCTTTCTATGAAGCTGTCGATATTTGCAGTACGTGCTGCTTCCAGAAGCCTCTGCCTGTCGATGTTTTCAACACCGGGTGCAATATTGTTGGCTATAGTATCAGAAAAGATATAGCCATCCTGCAGAACGGCTCCGCAATTCCTGCGCCACTGCCTGATATTGTACAGGTCGAGGTTGTTGTTTCCGAGTCTTATCTCTCCCTTGACCGGGAGATAGAATCCCAGCATCAGTTTTATCAGTGTTGTCTTGCCGCTGCCGCTGGTACCAACTATTGCAGTCTGTTTTCCCGGTGGTATTGAGAAGGAGATATTGTTGAGCACCATCTCAGACTCCGGGCCTTCATATTGAAATGAAAGGCCTTCAGAACCGATTTCGGCTGCTGCAGGGATTTCCTGCAATTTTTCGGCATCAGGATCCTCTTCATCTCCCCTCTGATGTATCTCCCCCAGTCGTTCAAGGCTTATCTTTGCATCCTGTGTGGTGTTGAAGAAACTGATAAGTTGTTCGACAGGGCTGTTGAGCTGCCCGATTATATACTGTACAGCCAGCATCATACCCAGGGTCATGGTGCCGTCAACAACCGCCCTGGCAGCGATCACAGTTATCAGGATATTCTTGACTTCATTCAGTACAAGCGCCCCGCTTTGCTGATACTGTCTCAGAGCAAGCCCCTTTATTCCAATTCTGAAGAGCCTTGCCTGTATTCTCTCCCATTCCCATCTCTTCTGTTGTTCGCAATTCTGCAGTTTGATCTCCTGCATCCCCTGGATAAGCTGGATAAGGTTGCTCTGATGGGCTGACATCTGTGCAAACCTCTTGTGATCAAGCTCTGCCCTGCGTCTGAGGAAGAGGTAGACCCAAAGGCCGTAGACAATACTACCGAAAAGGAAGACTGAAAAAATAAGCATATTGTAGTAAAGCAACACCAGTCCGAATATGACCAGGTTCACCATTGAAAAAAGAATGTTGAGTGTGGTCCCGGTCAGAAATGACTCGATGCGGCGGTGGTCGCCTATCCTCTGCATAAGGTCACCTGTAAGCTTGGTGTCGAAAAACTTCATCGGAAGCCTCATGAGCTTGGCCAGGAAATCAGATATAAGTGAAATATTTACCCTTACTCCTATGTGGAGCAGTATCCAGTTCCTGATAAAGTCGACTGATGCCCTGCTCAGGGTCAGCACCAGCTGCGCTATAAGTACAAGGTATATGAAGCCCAGGTTCTGGTTGCCAATACCATGATCGACAATGCTCTGGGTCAGGAACGGGAATATCAGCTGAAGCAGGCTTCCAAGAATAAGTCCCAGAAAAAGCTGAATTATCAGTTTTCTGTATGGGGTAAGATACGAGAACAGGAACCTGAAACTTGTCTTGTCACTTCCTTCATCCCCGGCAGCAAAGAAGTCCGGTCCGGGATCCAGTAAAAGGGCAACACCTTTAAGTTCTCCTTCTTCAGAAGTTGATGCCCAGCAACGCAGGAACTCTTCCCTGCTGAATTTCACCTTGCCTCCTGCCGGATCTGCAACATGGAACACCTCCCTGCCCTTTTTGCCTGAAATACGGTAAAGTACCACAAAATGGTTTTGTGTCCAGTGCAATATGGCCGGCATGGGGGCTTCCTCAATGAGCTTCCCGGGAGTAAGTTTTACTCCCATGGTACGGAAGCCAATGCTTTCGGCGGCCTGGGCAATACCGAGCATGCTTACGCCTTCACGAGAAAGATAGCTGCGCTCACGCAGCGTATTCAACCTGTATCTTTTTCCATGAAAAGCGGCTACCATGCGGAGGCATGTGGGGCCGCAATCCATTGCATCGGGTTGTCTGTAAAGGGGAAATCCCATCAGGGTTTCGCTAATATGAGATACAGGCCGTAATTAAAATGATATATGCTGGCTACTGTTCGGGTATATGCCTTGTTGCAGAAAACGGGATCGTGCCGTCGGGGGTCTCCGTAAAGCCCTTCAGTTCATCATCCTCAAAATCCAGGACTGAAGTAAGATTCAATTCATTTATGATCTTCTCTCTATTTTGCTCATAGGATGAATCCGGAGAATCAACCATAAGTTCTGCATAAGATCTCCAGTATAGCTGATCAGGTGATGAGAATGTATCAATATTT
>SLMM01000052.1 GCA_007133565.1 Bacteroidales bacterium | reverse complement strand
TCTTCAATCTGGACCTCATAACGGCCGCGCAGATAGACGCCGCTGTTGCTTCCTTCCGGATACCTGAATTCAACGCTGAGTTTGAAGTCATCGAATTTTTCCTTGGTAACAAGGTTGCCTCCGACCTCCTCATTTACCAGGATGCCGTCTATCATACGGAACTTGTTGTTTTCCGGAATAATCCATCTTGACATGTTGTCATCCAGAAGGTTCTTGGGAGTTCCCCATACCGGCGGCTCTGTCCTGGTAAGATCAGGTGCACGGACACCTGTCCAGTGAAGTGTATTACCGTCAAGGACCTTGAAGCCGGTTAGTTTGTCATCATTAAGGGTGAACTCAAAATAGATATCATCAACATCCATCCACTGCGGCGGAATTGTAAAATGATACTTCTGCTCCTCTCTGGAGTAGTGAACCTCAGAGATCGGGCGTGCGCTTCCTTCGTAACCCACATAGTAACCTATCAGAGTAGAGAAGCCTGATAATCTTACTTCAAGCCATCCGGGAAACCCAGCTGCATCCATCAGTCCGTGACGGAAAAGCCCGAGTCTCTCCAATTCTGCATCTTCGATTACTACTGTAAGATTCCATCTGCCAATCACTTCAGACCCGTCCTGCGGTGCCTGTGCACACGCAGAGATGTGGATGGCCAGAATCAGGGTTAGAATGAATGAGGTGTTTTTTAATGCTTTCATAATGATTAATAGTTATTTAAGTGTTATGGTTCTCTGTCGTTGACAAATTTAATAATTATGATGAATAATATGTATAAATTTGATCATTAGAAAATGAATTTTCAATTAATCGCAAAACACCTTATAAGCTATTTAAGGATATTCCTTCTATTTCTGATTTCTTCAAACTACCTTACAACTGCTGCTGCATGCTCCAATCAATAACCGGAATGGGTGCTGATCTGGGAAGACACTTTCACCGGAAATCGACTCGATACTTCAAAATGTAGCTTTATTAATACAATACCGTACACACCCTTTACACGAATGTACCTGGCAACAGGGATGATCCACCCAGGGGAGCCGGAGATATTCAGTCAGATGTTACTCAATAGAATGTTGCGGACTTGAATGGCATCCCGTTGTTTTGATCTGGACGCTGAACGATAAGGAGACCTTCAGGTATCCCAGGGTAGAGGGGCTGGACCCTGAAATGATCCAGTGGCCATTTGATCAGCCGTTTTATATTATTTTGAGCCAGCAGCTTGGAGGTTCATGGGTGGGAGAGGTTAACCCTGAGCATCTGCCTGTATCAATGGTAATTGATTATGTTAAGTATATCAAAAGCCGGCAAAGCATATTTAAGCTATGAAACTTTTCCACAGGATGTAGAACCGGGTGATTTTATAAGCGTGAGAGATTGAATATGCTTAAGATAACCTATGTGGGTTAATCTATTCTCCCTTTCAGCATCGTGATCGAAAGCGGCGGGAAGGTATATGTTACCTTGTCGCCCCTTGCCCTGACCTGCGGTTTCTCAACGGTTTTAACAACCTCATTGCCAAAATCGTTCACTGCCTTGATATCCGGGCCGGTAATCTCGTATACAGTGAAATTGCCGCTGAAATTGCCGGTCTGCGATATTATATCCGTCCGTATAGCCTCATCTTTGTGCCGGTTTACCACGGCAATCACAACTTCGCCGTCATTATACGTGGCCGACACATCAAGATAGGGGAAAGTGTTCCTGCCCGCCTCAGAAGCAGTAGATCCGGTGAGCGTAAATTCTTCACACTCTACAAACAGGTCAAGTGAAACTCCATGTGCATGATTGGCAAATAGTTCCAGTGGGAAGTAAATTGTTTGCCTGAACAGATCTGTTTCATTTGTGAATATTGGTGCAATCACATTAACCAACTGGGCCATATTTGCCATCTTTATGATATCGGCATTCCTGATAAAGCCATTTAGAAACCCGGCAATAACCAGTGCATCTTCGAAGTTATAATGCTCTTCCAGTGCCCGAGGCCCGGTACCGGCTTCACCACCCATAGTCCGGTACCATACATTGTATTCGGTCCATGCAATATATATCGGATCCCTTGACCCCCTGTCTGCATGCTGCATCTCCCTGTCGATCATGCCCCTGACTACCCTGGTGCGGTGCTCCATAATATGGGGTGTGGCGACGAAATTATAATAGTCGTTTGTCCTGTTTCCAACATATGTGTGCAGCGCGATATAATCTGCATAATTTCTGAGTTCGCGCAGAACTGTGCTGTTCCAGTGATCGGGGTCGGCATCACCGCCGTAACTGGAAGACCCGGCTGCTACAATCTTTATGGAGGGATCTGTCCATCTCATCAGTTTTGCCGCTTCGCGCGCCTTCTTTGAATAATCTTCGGCATTCAACGCGCCCATCTGCCACCATCCGTCCATTTCGTTTCCCAGTGCCCAGTACCTGATATTATGAGGTTCTGGATATCCGTGCTTCCTCCTCAGTTCGGCATAATAGGGCCCCTCTTTGATGTTGGTGTATTCTACCCACCGACGTGCCTCTTCAATTGTACCTGTCCCCATATTTACGGTAAAAAAGGGTTCGGCACCCAGGCGGCGGCTCCATTCTGCAAACTCATTAGTCCCAAACTGATTTGTTTCCAGTACATTCCAGGCAAGCTCCATACGTGGGACTCTCTCTTCTTTCGGACCCACACCATCCAGCCAGTGGTAGTTGGAAACGAAATTGCCGCCCGGATACCTTACAAGCGTTACATTTAGAGCCCTGGCGGCTTCCATAACATCCTTCCTGAAGCCCATGTCGTCTGATAATGGTGAATCAGGGTCATATATCCCGCCATATACACACCGGCCGAGATGCTCAACAAAATTTCCGTAGATATTGGGATTGACCTCGCCAATAATCCGGTCGGTATCGATCTTGATACGCGCATTTTGAGAAAAGATGGGTGCTGCGGCCAGGATACCTGAAACCGCTATTACAGTAAGAAGTTTTGTGAATTTCATTGTTCCGGACAATTTATAAGGGTTAATAATATCATTCAGATTACCATAAATTAGTGTGAAAAGATAAATAAAATCGGATAATTCCCTAAGTTTATCTACACCAAAATATAAATCATATGAAGATAGTGTAATAGACGAAGTGCAGGACAATAAGATACCTGATCCCAGGGTGGGTTTCAGGCTGGTAATGGAGATCGTAGAAGAATAAACAATAAAAAATTCTTACATTGGCATCAATTAAATCATCAAATGCCCGGGCATTGAAGTATACTTCAAAACCATATCATCTATCAAATACTCAAAAATCGAAATATTCCTAAAAACCAGATAATCAATGAAACTATTGACAGCAGTTCCTGTATTTGTTTTTATTATGGCAGGATGCCAGGTCACTCGTGAGCCTTGTGGAATGGATATTCATCGAAACAGACCAGGCCCAGGTCGAGGAATATGCCCCGACTGCAATAGTTGTTGGAGATAACATCTACTACTTTGGTTTTTCAACCGAATGGAGCAGGATTTTCTGGAGCGCCGACCCATTTACCGGGGCATGGAGCTTTGCCCATGAACAGAAGATGCCGGTATAAGACCCTGCTTTATTCCTGGATGATGACGGCAGGCTTTTCCTGTACTGGGGCTGTTCAGATGTTGATCCCATCTGGGGTGTTGAGGTAGATTAAGACAATGGTTTTGCATTCATGAGCGATCCTGTAGTGCTGATATAATAGAATCCGGCAGGTTACCGAGTTTAGGAGTTATGCCGATGCAGTATATGTGTCTGACAAGCCCCTTGGCCCATTTACTCTTCAAAAAGATAACCCGTTCGTGTACAAACCCGAAGGTTTTGCCGCGGGAGCCGGCCACGGGAGCCTTTTTGCCAAACCATATGGCAACATGTGGCACATCGGCACAACTACTATTTCACAGAAGCATATCTTTGAACGCCGGTTAGGCCTCTACCCGGCATACGGGTGTCCTGAACCAGAGAGGAGGCTGATCAGGTTGCCCGGAATCCACACCGGAGATTTTATGCATCCCAATAAGGCAGGATACAGAAAGATGGGCAGTGCTGTAAGCCTTTACTTGTTTGAATAGTTTGCAAATGCGGTAGAAGTATGTTTCAGAAGCAAACCGGACTTTCAGGATAATGCACAGAATGATCGCAATTCAGTAATTTTACAGAATAACTTCGGTTTATGATAAAATTTTGCCAAATTGCCAGTTGGAAATAAACAAAATGACACTTACAAAAAAGGAGGAGTTAGTTATGCTAAAAATCAATGTGTTATATCTCTTGCTGGGTTCATTATCATTTCTGCATAGTTGTGGTTCAGGTTCAAAAGGAAGAAGAGCTACTGACAATGCTCATCTTTTGATGTTTCTTTTTGATTCATAATGAATTACTCTGGTAACCGTGACGAAGCCCCAAAGGATTAATAATGACCGGTTACCAGGGAAGCAACCCACTGTATAATACAACTTAATTGTAAATGCACATTAAAAAACCCAGCTTCAAGGAGATCCGCCTCAGGTTCCTGAGCGTTTCAGTTGTTGTGACTCTGCTGGCCCTTATGGTTCTCATTGGCCTGGCATATCTTAACAGGACCGGCATCATCCATTTGCCTGACACAGCCAACTCAATCATCGAAAGCGTAACGCTTGTGATAGGGACCTTTTTTGCTGCCAGCCTGCTCCTGCGCCTGACAATCAAGAGGGTGTATAACCTCTTTGACGAACCCGAAGAGAGGATATTCTATTCGAAGATATACTCCTGGTCGCTTTACAGTATAGGTATTTTCGTTATACTTTACCATTTCGGAGTATCCCTTGGAAATATCACCATTTTTATAGGCTTGCTGACAACCGGACTTGCATTTGCCGTGAGGGATGTGCTGCTGTCCTTTTTTGGCTGGATAATCCTGCTTCGAAAGCAGCCTTTCCGCATTGGCGACTATATTAAGATTGGTGATGATGAGGGTAAGGTCCTGCATATCGGCACTTTTTATGTGCTGCTTGACAGGACGCATGAGCTTCCCGATCAGTATACGAGGGTCCCTAACCGGCTGTTCCTCGAAAAGAGCATAAATAAACTGGGTAAGGAATCTCTTCAGGAGCATCTGCATTTCCAGTTGTCGCAGTTACCCCCAAACAGTAAAGAAATTGAAGAGTCCATGAGAAATGACATCTCAGCTCTAATTGGAGTGGAGAATCATATTCTGGTATATTTTGACATCAGAAATGAGAAGCTTTTCCTGGTAGTGAAATACCTGGTAGGATTTGAAAACAGGCAGGAGGTCCGGTCAGATGTGATAGAAAGGGTTTTCGGTAAATGCGGGGATATCATCTTCCTCCCAAAAGCTTAAAATTTGCTGATGATTATAAATCCATACTAACCCAAACACATAATACCATGAGGGAAAAGAACCTTGTATATCGCGGAAAATCTAAGGATGTATATGAAATAACCGCCGGGGAGCATGCCGGCAAGTACATGCTGCATTATAAGGATGAGGCGACCGGTTATATAGAAGACGGCAAGCCGGTTTTTGACCCAGGTTACGATACCGTGGTTGGCGAGATCCCGGGTAAGGGGGCAATTGCCTGCAGGTTTGCCACTCATTTTTTCAGGCTCCTCCAGGAAAAGGGCATCCCTTCTCATTATATCGATACGGTGAGCGATACTGAAATGGTGGTTGAGCCTGCCGATCCACTGGGACTTCCGGCTGCAGATCCTGAGTTTGATGGCTCGGCGCCACTGCTGAACCTGGAATTCACATGGAGGAACAACGCCACCGGCAGTTTCTGGAGGAGGTATCCGTTTGTGAGGCCATGCATGAACATACACAAGGTGGTTGAGGCATGGACAAAGGGCGATGTTGACTTGCTGATCTCGCTCGAAGCGCTTGAGGAGACCGGGGCCATGAGCCGTGAAGAGATTGCCGGGAGTGTTGAGCTTGTTAAGAATATTGCCTCTATTGTTTCTGATGATTTTGCCTCAAAGGGCCTTCATGTGATTGACGGCAAGTTTGAGCTTGGAAGGCTCAGGCATGGCGATGGCAAAATAGTGATCATTGACGAGATATCGCCCGATGTACTGCGGGTGTGCAAAGGATATTCGCCTGACAGTAACGGTGATTGCTCTGTTTATAAGGAGTGTACGGTTACAGGCTTTACCGGCGGAAAGAGGACAATAAAGAACAAGAAACAGGTCAAAGCCGCCGGGTTTATTGATATTTTTCTTTAAAATACAATATTATGAGTAGTTTTTTTGACCGATTCAACATGACGCCCAAGCAGGTTATAAATATTGTAGTGTTGTTGCTGCTACTGCTGTTCATCATACAAAACGTTGATGCAGTGAGAGTAAAATTCCTGTTCTTCGGGTTTGACCTGCCTCTTATCATCATTATTGTGATCTCCTTCTTTATCGGGTT
>SLMM01000070.1 GCA_007133565.1 Bacteroidales bacterium | reverse complement strand
TCTCGGGTATATATGCCGGTGATCCGGAGAAGCTTGTAACCCGGTATGCCCTCCCAAAATTATACGCTCTGGAACAGAATTACGGGAGCTTTATCAGGGGGGCAGTACGGAAGATGTTAGAGACGGCAGATGAAAGGCAGAAAAAGGCGACCAGAGAGGTTTTTTCTGCCGGGGGCGGATTAGCTTCGCTTACAGCTGCGCTCGCTGATGGTATTGGGTCGGACAGGATTCTCCTGAACTCGGAAAATGTAAAAGTAAAATCCGCTAAAAGCGGCTTCATTGCAGACTTCATGGTTGACGGCAGGTCCTGTGGGCTGGAGGCTCCATTTGTTGTTTCGACAGTTGACAGCATGTATGTTCCCGGGTTGTTTCCTTTTATTGACGGCTGGGAAATTTCGAAACTGTCCAGTCTTGAATATGCCGCGGTGACCCAGGTAATAATGGGCTACAGGAAGTGGAGGGGGATGAGCCTGAATGCTTTCGGTGGACTGGTGCCATCGGTCGAAAGGAGGGATGTCCTTGGCATTTTGTTTCCCTCTTCATTTCTTAAAAACAGGGCTCCTGACGGGGGAGCCCTGCTTTCTGTATTTATCGGGGGCTACAGGCGCCGGGAGCTGGCAGAGGCGGATGATGACCGCATCAGGACACTTGTTTATAACGAGGTGGTGCAGATGCTCGGGTTGGAGCATCCTGTTCCGGATATTTTCAGGATCTTCAGGTACCCGAGGGCTATACCCCAGTACTTCAGGTCATCAAAAGAGAGGCTGGAGGCGATTGACAGGATTGAGGCAAGATACAGCGGATTGATCCTGGCAGGTGCGATTCGTGATGGTATTGGCATGGCAGACAGGATAAGGCAGGCTAAAGCTATTGCCGGCAGGATCGCTGAAAAATTAACTAAATTATGAATGTTCCTGATACTGCGGTAATTCTGATAAATATTGGAACACCCGACTCGCCATCGGTGGGTGATGTACGAAGGTATCTATCTGAATTCCTCAATGATCCGAGGGTTATGGATATCCCCCGGTTGCTGCGCAAGATCCTTGTAAACATGGTTATTATTCCATTCAGGTCATCCCGGTCGGCAAAGCTCTACAGGATTCTGTGGACTGATAACGGATCACCGCTATTGTATTACGGAAAGAGAGTAAGAGATAGGCTTGAGGAGATATCAGGCGATGATTTCAGGATATTCCTTGCAATGCGCTATGGCAACCCTGGCCTTGATACAGTTCTTGAAGAGATCAAAACCTCAGGGTACAGGAAAATAATCGCCATACCATTATACCCGCAGTACGCATCCTCCACCACCGGGACTTCACATTCGGCAATCATGGATAAGGTTAGAAAATGGGAAGTTATACCTGAGATAAGCTTTATCAGCCAGTTCTATGACAATCCGGGGTTTATAGATGCTTTTACCAAAAGGATCCGATCTTCAAATTACCGCGATTATGACCATGTTGTTTTTTCATATCATGGGTTGCCCGTCAGGCACATTAACAGGGGACATCCATCTTTGAATGCCGGAGATTGCGTTTGTGAGGATCATATGCCTGATCACGGGGCTTACTGCTACAAAGCTACCTGTTATGAAACAACGAGGTTGCTGGCAGCAAGACTGAAGCTGAACAGTGGAGATTATTCAACCGCATTCCAGTCCCGCTTATACGGCAAATGGTTACAGCCTTTTACCGACGAACTTCTTTTGCAGAAGGCACGGGAAGGTGCAGGCAAGATACTTATCGCAGCCCCTTCATTTGTTGCCGACTGCCTGGAAACAACCGTCGAGCTCGGTATTGAATATAAAAAACTGTTCCTCAGTTCCGGCGGCAGACAGCTTGATTATGTTGAAAGCCTCAATGACATGCACGAATGGGTTGACACCCTGAAAGAGATGTTCTCCAACCCGGGCAGGATGAAAATTTAAGTTAACGAAAGATATTGCCTCTAACTTTACAGGGGAATTTCCCTGGTTTCAGAAACCGTAGTACCACCGGCATCTGTTACAGTTAAAACTATGCTATAAGTATTTCCGGTACCACCCCGGTGGCGCAGCTCATGGGTTCCGCCGGCCTGATTGCCACTTACTGAGGAAGTCTGCCGGTCAACTACATTACCATCAAGGATCATCTCACTTTGTACTGTCGAAAGATTGCTTCCCGATACTGCCCAGTCCACCGTTACCCGCGCCCATGCACGATTACTTGTATTGGTAAGCTCAAATGTATCAATTGACAGTTCTGTTTTAGCCTCTTCTTCCAGTTCAAAGTCAACGGTAGTATTATTGTTAACATTCACGTTTTTGGTCTGGCTGCTATAACCACTTTTGGAGGCAGTTATATCATAGGTGCCTTCCTCAACATCAGATATTGAGTAGCTGCCATCACTCCCTGTGGTGGTTGAAAGGGCTAATCCTTCAATGGTAACAGATGCTCCCTCCAGAGCGGTACCTGCGCCATCATTAACTGTGCCCGATACAGTCCAGGTATCCACAGGTGCCGGTGGTTCAACCTCAGCAACCGCCCTTACTGCCAGGTCGGCACGGGCCAGCCCATAGCCTTGCTGATTTGATGAGAGACCAAGGTCTTCGGCAGTATTTCGGAGGATCTGTCTTATTTCTGAATTTGATAAACCGGGATTAGCAGCCTTCATAAGTGCGGCAATACCGGCAACATGGGGTGATGCCATTGATGTGCCGCTGTAGGTTCCATAATTATTCACCGGAAGGGTGCTGAGAATATTTGAACCCGGAGCGATGAGTTCTACAGCCGGGCCCGTACTTGAAAAGCTTGCCCGCCTGTCATTAGAAGTTGAGGCTGCCACGGCAATCACCGATTCATAGGCGCCGGGATAACCCACATTATCACCCCTGCCGCCGGGGTTACCGCTGTTTCCGGCCGAGGCTACCAGCAGATGACCTGCCGTGTAAGCAGCGTCGCATGCATCCTTCAGCGTTGTGGAAGAAGTACCGCTGCCAAGGCTCATATTGATAACAGGTATGTCCATGCTAACGGCCCAGTCAATTCCTGCCACGACTGACGATACCGAGCCGCTTCCCCCATCGCTTAAAACCTTAACTGCATAAAGCCCGATTTTGGGACCAACACCGACAACACCCAAATCATTATCCAGCGCGGCCACTGTTCCGGCCACATGCGTGCCGTGACCGCTTCCGTCAGAGCCCCAGTGGGTATTGTCAACGGTAGTAACGCCGCCCAGGAGTTCAGGCAGATCCTCGTGGTTCTCATCTATACCGGTATCGAGAATGGCAACAGCGATTCCGGTGCCTCTGGTAATTCCCCATGTATCGAACGAATATGACTCATCTCCGAAAACCCTGTCAATGCCCCAGGGAACTGTCTGGCTGTGCGCAAAGACTTCATGATCAGCTTCAATATAGCGTACCTTCGGATTTTTAGCAAGCGCCTCTGCGGCCTGCGGAGATAAACGGGCCGCCACTGCCGGGACAATATCGAAAATCCGGTATACATCTCCACCGGCATTTTTTACAGTATTTACATCAGGTGTTTCGAAGAACCCTATAAGGTATCTCTCTCCATCGGGGATTGAAAGCGGGTTAATGTCCGAAGCAACAACACCTTTCATGTCATGGCTGCTAAGTGCAGGGTCAATAAGCCTGTCTTTTTCACAGCCCAGGGTCATCAGTAAGGCAAAACCAATGGCTGCCAAAGAATAAATCCAGAGATGCTTCATTTTTAGGGATTTTAAGTGATAGGTTTTTAATAAAGATGAACGTTTGGTTTGCGCCGCATGAGCACATCGCTTTAAACAAAGATATGGAAATTGATGAATATAATACACGACTTCCCTCTTATGAAAAAATTATTGATAATGTATTCCTGGTCTTCTATACTTAAAATATCTCTTTTAAATGGAGCATCTTTGTTAAATAATTCCTGCCCCCGAAAATAGATACAGTGTCTGCTATGCCGGCATGTTTTACGGTTAATTCTAAAGCCAGTCTTGTTATTTGAACAGCAGGTTCTTCAGGTTGGCGTCAGGATCTGTTACGGGAACAATATTGCCTTCTGTCGATGTGAACAGGGTGGTAACGCCAGGTCCGTGACCGGCAATTATGCTCCCGCTGTGCGTTATCACGCCTATGGTAACCGCACCTGTTTTGAAGATGCGGCCGAAACTTGAATCGGCATCAATTATGGCCACTATGTCTCCAAACCTCAAGCTGTTCAGGTTGTATTTTGCCACAACCTGCTCATCGAAAAGCTGAATGTCATAATCGCCACTGTATGAGTGGTTCTGACCCAGTCCGCTACCCATTATCTTCGCAGGAACAGTTAGTGCAACACCTATTTGAAGTTTGCCTTCTGGTGTGATACCCATGCCTGCGGCAGTAAGCGCCTCCATCAGATTAGGGCTGACATTAATTGCTTTTACACCATCGATGTTTGTAAGCTCCATTCCAACACCATACGCATATATATGCATCCTGTCGCCCAAAAGAAGATTGTCGAATACAGCGCCATCCTTGAAATCGACCATTACGTGCTCAGAGCCCCCGTGTTTCCCTATTACGTAACCAGTGACTCCCCTGGCCTGCCCCGATATAACCCTTACCTCGTTTCCGATGCAGGAGAGTACATTCAGTCCGCGGCTTTCGCCACTTGCCCTTCCGCTGGGGTGGACCAGTGTGACCGCCGGCTCGACATGGTCGCCGGCAAGGTTGACGGCCGTATCGCCGGTTCGGAAATTATAGGTTATGCTGCCGGTGCCCGGCAGTACTCTGAGTGATCCGTCAGCCCCGATCCTGTATGGGGGGTAATTCATCCGCGCTTCGCCGATCATGCCCATGACAGCCATTTTAACCAGTTCATCCCTGTTGTATTCAACCGGGATCAGGTTCCTGCCCTGTGCCGGAATAATGCCGGGACATGCTGCAAGAAAAATAATTACCAGCACTAATGTGATCCAGGCCTGACTCATTCTTTCAGGGCTACCTGGGTTTTTGATCTGCACCTTGGTTTTGCTCATTGTAATTGGGATTTAATTAAGACTAAAGTGTGCCAAAAATACCCAAAATTGCGGATATAGAAAATACCGGTTGTTTTTTTACCGGCCGGCACAGACCTGACAAGCCATGTGAACATTTTAATATATGTTGCGTTTATTTTTCAGGTACTATTTTTTACGGTAAATTACCGTGCACTATGATGAAAATATCGGTGGTGTTTTTCTGTTATATTATTCGATGAAAATCCGGGCAGTTATATTATTTGTTTTATTAATGGGTTACGGCATGATTATGCCCATGAATGCGGTTGCCCAGGGGTATATTGTTACCGGTAAGGTTTTCGATGCCGAAACGGGAGAGACTCTTGTAGGAGCCACAGTCTTTGTCCCAGATATCCAGTATGGTGTTGTTACCGGGCTGAATGGTGAATACAGGCTTGGACTGCCCAGCGGTGAACACAAGGTTGTTTTCTCGTTTGTGGGTTATGAAAATTATGAAACCATAGTTGGCCCGGATCAGACGGTTCTTGATGCCGGGCTGACAAGTTCGAGTGTCAGCCTTGAGGAGGTAGTGATTTCGGCAAGGCAGGCTGACCGTAACATAGAGAGAGCCGATATGAGCACAATAGCCGTCAGCATGGAGACAATCCGGAACATTCCTGCATTTCTGGGCGAAGTAGATGTACTCCGTACAATACAGCTCCTTCCCGGCGTACAGTCAGCCGGCGACGGTAATACCGGTTTTTTTGTACGCGGCGGTGATGCCGACCAGAACATGGTTTTGTTCGATAATGCACTGGTATACAACGCCTCACATCTTTTCAATTTTTTCTCTGTTTTCAATCCTGATGCTGTTGCCGACATACGGCTGTATAAGGGCGGGATTCCCCCTTCATACGGAGGCAGGTTATCTTCGGTTCTGGATGTTGAGACGAGGTCCGGGAACATGGATGAATACCGTGTTAATGGCGGCATAGGGCTCATTTCAAGCAGGATGAGTTTTGAGGGCCCGCTGCAGGAGGGCAGAAGCAGTTTTCTTGTTGCAGGAAGAAGGACCTATGCCGACCTTTTTTTGAAGCTTTCGCCTGATGAGAACCAGCGGGATGCCCGGCTTTACTTCTATGATCTCAATGCAAGGATGAACTATGTTGTGAACAGCCGTAACCGCATCTTCTTGTCGGCCTATCACGGAAAAGACCTTACAGCCTTCAGCAACCTGTTTGGCTTTGACTGGGGCAATACAACCGGCAGCCTGCGCTGGAACCGGACGATCTCAGAAAACCTTGCAGGCAACCTGTCTCTCCTTTACAGCAACTACCGTTTTAACATTGACGGCGACGTCGGCCCCGCTACCTTCAATTGGGAGTCTGATGTCGGAAATATCAACATCAGGGCAGATTTCACCTACTCTGCCGGCAGGGATAATGTCTTAACATTCGGGGCCGGTACATTATACCACATGCTTGACCCCGGAACTATCAATGCCGCAATCGAGGGAGCCTCCCGAACCACCACGGAACTTACTCGGGGAAATGCCCTGGAACACGGGTTATATTTAAACAATGAGCAGAGATTTTTCAATAACCGTTTGCTGCTGGCCTACGGCCTCAGGGGTTCACTTTTTCAGGTTCTTGGGCCTGGTAAGCAATATGTTTTCGACCGGTCTGCACCCTACAACTGGGAAGTGTCTGATACCATCATCCTCGAAAGAGGGAAAATTTATGATTCTTTTTGGGGACTGGAACCGAGGATAAGCATCAGGTTCTTGACCGGAGCCAGCAGTTCGCTGAAGGCAAGCTACAACAGGATGGTCCAGTACATCCAGCAGGCCCAGAGCGCTCAGTCGGTTGCTCCCTATGATGTCTGGTATATGAGCAGTAATAATATACCCCCCCAGGTAGCTGATCAGGTGGCAGTGGGTTACTTCAGGAATTTCCTTGATGACAGGGTTGAAGCATCTGTCGAGCTGTATTACAAGAGTATGTCAGGTATATCAGATGTGATCGATAATGGTGATATCCTTGGCAACGAGTTGCTTGAGGGGCAGCTTCGTGTAGGTGATGGCTGGTCATACGGGGCTGAGTTCCTTTTACGTAAGGAAGAGGGCAGGTTCAACGGTTTTGCCGGGTACACCTGGTCAAGAACACGAAGGCAGATTGACGGGATAAACAACGACAAATCATATTATGCGCCCAATGACAGGCGCCATGACCTCAGCCTTACCGGAGGATATGGGATCACCCGTGCTGTAAGCGCATCCCTCAGCTTTGTTTTCTCTACAGGCAGGGCTTTCACGCTTCCAGTTGGAAAGATGTTTTACCAGGGGGGCTTTGCACCAATCTATGCTGAAAGGAATTCCAGCCGGCTGCCGGCCTATCACCGGCTTGACCTGTCGGTTACCTGGGTACCTCAAAGGGCCGGAACAAACAGGAGGTTTTCCGGGAGCTGGAACTTTTCAGTATTCAATGTTTACGGCAGGGTTAATCCTATCTCGGTTTCATTTGCTGAGGACAGTGACAGTCCGGGAATCCCCAGATCTTCCTTTTTTTATATACCTGGGCCGGTGCCAGCCATAACGTGGAATTTCAGCTTTTGATGATGAAATGGTTGAAAAAATTAATACATATATGATTGTGCGGATATTCAGTGGATTAACGGTTGCCGCTTTTTTTGCATTAAGCCTTTTATCGTGCGAGAAGGAGGTAACACTTGACCTGCCCGGCAGCGAAGGGGCCTACCTTATTGTTGAAGCAAACATTGATGATGCGTCGGCATTACAATGGATAAAGCTGAGCCTCTCGAGTTCATACTATGACGTAACCGAAGGCGCTGCAGTAAGTGGCGCCTTCGTCACGGTGTTTTCAGACGATAAGTCATGGACCTTTGCAGAAAGATTGGATGACAGCCTGCCAGGGTTATACTTCAGCAGTGATATAGGCAGGGCACTGGAACCGGGTAAATACATGCTCTTTATTGAACATGAAGGCAAAACCTATACGGCTGCGAGCGAATACAAGAAGGTTCCGGCCGTAGATTCGGTCACCACCCGGCTGAACTTCTTTTCCGCTTCAGGGTTTACCAGTGAGGACCTGTTTGACGTATTGGTCCATTTTACCAATCTTCCGGACAGGGGTAATCACTATCTTATCGATTTGAGCATTAACAGGAAGCTCCGGACCCAAAGGCCGGGGCAGAAGACCGTCCTGAGCGATGAAGACCTTGGCGACTATGTTTCAAGGTCAGTTGGTACGATAAACGGGAAAGACATAAATGAGGGGGATACTATCAGACTTGAAATGCGAAGTATCTCCAGAGGAAAATATGATTTCTACCAGATATTCTTTTTCCAGACCGACCTTTCGGGGAATCCTTTTGCCGGCGCTCCTCCTGCAAATATACCTACCAATATGAGTGAGGGGGCCAAAGGGTTCTTCCAGGTATCTTCGGTATCATCGGAAAAGGTGATATTCCGGAAATAATATAAGCTTACTTGCGGATCTTTTCCATGCCCAGTATATCAGGTTTGAACATTCGCAATATTACGGCTGAGCGTACCACCATTGCCATAACAAGAGGCATGACTGCCCATGGCAAGGGCTGGGGCAGAAGGGGCCAGGAAAATATAAGCAGTATAAGGAGCACAAGATTGGCCATGAAATAGTAATTCAACAGCTTGAAATTCTTCTTCGATGAAAAGAAAAATACAATCAGCAGGTGAAGCGGGTGTGCCCAAAGTATATTCAGGTTCCATGCGGTTACCTGGTGGTCGGTAAAAAACCAGAGGAATATTATCAGTAAACCCAGGAGGCCGGCAGACCCGAAAAGAACCATGTCGAACCACCAGGTGAATTTTTTCGACTGAAGGTTAAAGTGCGACAAGATGATGGTTCCCATTAAGACAATTATAAAGACCCATAAAGGTGCATGCCGCAGAAATGCACGGGGTAGTTCCTCCCCCTCCAGAATTTGCCTGCTTCCCGGTGTGAAGTCTGACAGCGTTTCACCTGAACGGAAACGAGCATGCTCAAAAAGCTCCATCATGTGGTCAGGAAGGAACATATAGTCCCATGGCGTTGCTGTTTTATCGGAAGGCAATCCCAGTGCCAGGTTTATACCCAGTCTGGCCCAGGGTTTTTCTGTGAGGTAGGGCATAAGCAGTTCCCTGAAGCTTTGCCCTTTTTCAAGGACATCATAATCAAATATTATCTCCCTGTCAATAGCTTCAACAAAGATGTCACGTATGCGGGTCGCACAGTTGTCATAGAAGAAGTCATAAAGGTAATACCTGTTTTCGGGCTGGTAGTTGATGAGAAGCGAATCAAAAAGGTACTGTTTTTCCTGTTGGGTTATGTTAAGGTCCTGTTCCCAGATATAGCGACCTTCTCTTTTGTATTCCTGCTCAAAATGCCTGTACTCGGATACCGAAAGAATGTAATTAAGCCTGCCCTTTACAAAGTTTGTATAGAAATTGGGATCGGAGAAATCAAATGTCCCGTAGTTGAAAACCCAGTCCAGTTCCCTTAAAGGGTCGTTCACACGTATTGCGCTATGGCCAAAAACGGAGTAGAGCTCATCTCCGGGTGAGCAGGTGAGCATTGTTATTCTTGCCTGGTTACTTAGTCTGAAACCAGGAGATTGAGCGATGGCAGATGGCAAAGATAACAGGGCAATTATGGTTGCAAATAATAAAACGACTCTTTTTCTCATGTTCAGGTTATGTAAAAACAAAAGCTAAATTGAATGGTTGCCAATTTAGCTTTTTTTTCAAAAATATCAGTATTCGGATGTGGCTATCTCTGGCACACTCCTACATGACCAGTTTGAATCCCTTTCCGTGAACGTTAAGGATCTCAACCGAATCGTCCTCCTTAAGGTATTTGCGAAGTTTGGTGATATAGACATCCATGCTCCTGGCGTTAAAGTAATTGTCGTCAAGCCATATGGTTTTAAGGGCAAAATTGCGGTCCAGAATCTTGTTCTGGTGGGTGCAGAGTAGTTTTAGCAATTCCGATTCTTTTGTGGTAAGACGCGTTGTTTTATCTTCTAGCTGTAATGTTTGCTTTTTTACATCAAAAACATATTTGCCTATTTTAAATTCTTCAGGCGGTGGAGTTTTATAAGAGCTACTGGTTCTTTTCAGAATCGCCTCAATACGGAAAAGCAGCTCCTCCATGCTGAATGGCTTTGTAATATAGTCGTCAGCTCCCAATGCGAATCCTTCTATAACATCCTCTTTCATTGACTTGGCTGTAAGGAATATGATCGGGATCTCTTCGTCTATCTGTCTTATCTCTTTAGCAAGTGTATATCCGTCTTTTACGGGCATCATTACATCAAGAATGCAGATATCATATTGTGTTTTTACAAAATCCCTGAATGCCAGTTCGCCGTTTGCGAAAAGATTGGTTTCAAAGCCCTTGGCTTTCAGGTATTCCTTTAGAAGAAGTCCGAGATTCTCATCATCCTCTGCCAGAAGTATCCTGGTCTTTGTTGTTGTCATGCGCAGATTATTTTAAGGCGTAATGAACAAAGGTATTTATCATTATTGGTTACAGTCAGGCTTCAGCCGGTTCATCCTGATTTTTCAGAGGAATTGTTATTTCAAACCTTGTGCCCTTTTTGGGTTCACTATGAATGCCGATTCGTCCGTTATGCTCTTCCACTATCTTTTTGACATAGCTGAGCCCGAGACCAAAACCTTTAACGTTGTGTATGTTACCTGTTGGCACACGATAGAACTGTTCGAATATCCTCTTCTGGTTTTCCTTGCTTATTCCTACTCCCTTATCTTCGATATATAAGTAGAAATCATTTGCTGTACTCCTGGTTCCGACGGTTATGTAGGTAACTCCATTACTGTATTTTACCGCGTTGTCAAGAAGGTTAAAAATGATATTGGTAAAATGCACCTCATCAATCTTCAGCACCGGGTCTTTTGCATCCAGTTTCTGAATTATCTCACCATTCTGATTCCTTACCTGAATAATGAAGTTGTTTACCACATTGCTTATAAGGTCGTGTATGTCAATGTCCTGCTTCTTTATCTTAAGCCTCCCTTTTTCAAATATTGCCATTTGCAGAACCTTCTCAACCTGGAAGCCAAGGCGCTTGCTTTCTTCAAAGATTACATTTGAGATATTGTCAAAATTTTTGTGTTCAACAGGAATGCTGTTGTCACGGAGCATCTGCGAAGCAAGCGAAATAGTTGATATCGGGGTTTTCAGCTCATGTGTCATGTTGTTTACAAAGTCTGTTTTTATTTCCGAGAGCTTCTTCTGCCTTATAATTATATAAATCGTAAAAGCAAAAGTACCCAATATGATAATTGTAAGAAGTGATGATGACAGGCCCATAAATCCCACCGATTGAAGGATATAGGATTTCTGCTGCGGAAAGTAAAGGGCCAGATGGTTGGGGAACATAAAAGCTTCATTAGGAAACAGCCTTCTCATGAACATTTCGGGCTGCTCTTCAAAATTTTTGGATTTGAGCACAAAATCTCCATCCTTGTTGCGCACGGCGAATTCATAGTCCAAATTTACACCGGCACTATGCATTTGTTTTTTGATGAGGCTGTCAAGAAGCGTGGTATTGAGACGGTCTTCTATGCATTTGTTGTAACTGAGCATTTCATCGATGATCTTTTCAACTATCACTGCCCTGTTTGAAACTGTATACCCCATATTCTGTGCGGAGCTCAGGATGTTGTGATTGCGACTGAAGATCCTGATTGAGTCAACATTGTTGAAATTGATATGTGAAGGGGTATCACTGAACAGTCCGGCCTCGCTGTCTTGTCTCAACCGCCCGGAATAGAAATAGGTGCTGTGCTGGCTGGATTGGCTGCCTGAGAAATACTGATGGTTAAAGTTGATTGTAAACCCGGTAGACCAGGTAACACTGTCAATTACCGATGATGGACGCAGCTCGCTAAGAACCATGGTGAGCGCCTCCTGCTTTTCGATTTCGTTAGAGATTGTTCCCAGCGTTCTCCAGACAGTAAGCCTGAACTGCTGCTCCTTAACCTCCACGGCATTTGTTATCCAGTAGCTTTGAACTATAATAAGGCCCGTGGTGGCAAGCGTCATTACGCCTATTAATATCCAGATAACTTTTCTGCTCATTTTGCCTGAATTATTCTGTTTTTACAAAGATAACCGACACAATAAAGTAAAAGTGGCAATTTAACACTTTTTAACTCGCAGTTGGTTCTGTTAATGTTATTTAATGTTGGGTCTATATTCCGGGCCCTGGGTTATTCGGGAGGAAGATGCCATGTTTTTTTTACTCTTTCAGGTTTTATTTCAAAGACTGCCGAGACCAGTTTGTCTGACCTGATACTGGAACAAAAACTGTCCAGTTGCTCCTGGCTTATCTCTCCGAACACCTGGAGAAAAAAGTCTATGTTCTTCATTTCACTTACAAGGAAACCATCAGGGCACCTGTTTGACACCAGGTTCATCTTTATAAGCTTATCTTCATCATGTGACCGGAAAACTGAAAATTCAAGAAAATCTGAATTCTTTACCGGCTTTATTTTCAGGTTACCCGCTTTTTTAAATTTTAACCCGAGATTACTGTTTAACACCCAACTTATACGGTAATCATTTTCATGCGAAGAAATTCCAAGTAATTTATAGGGTGTTGACCCTGATAAAACCAGCTTGTGAACTTTCTTCTTCATGGTGTATATATTAGCGCCACATTATTAAACCGGAAGCCGGCTTGATTTATTGTTCGATTCTTCCTAATTGCCTGACAGGGGTTAAATGAATCCTTAAATAGAGAGACGCTCAAGAGCTTGCCTGGCAGCAATCTGCTGCGCCTCCTTCTTGGTGTTACCGTACCCTTCTCCTGCCAGAGTGTCCATAATATGGATGGTTGCTACGAAAACCGGCTCGGGCTTATCTGCTTTTTCCAGCTCGTAGCTCTCGAATGATACCTCCTGCCTGTTTTTTTGTCCCCATTGGATGATGCGGCTTTTATAATCCCATTCGCTGCAGGCAAGTTTGTCAATATCGGATTTGGCGTTGATGAACCGCTTTATTATGAACTGTTTGGCCCTGTCGTACCCCTTGTCGATATATATGGCACCTATTAATGCTTCAAGGGCATTCCCATAAATATACTTCTTTGTAGGAATACCGTTTTTATTAATGACTACCACCCTGTCCAGCCCCATTTCCAGAGCTATCCTGTTCAGGTTCTCTCTTTTTACAAGCCTGGATCTCATCTGGGTGAGGAACCCCTCTTTGCTTTCAGGATACTTCCTGAAGAGATAGTCGGCTATGACAGCACTCAATATGGCGTCGCCCAGATATTCAAGGCGCTCGTTATTTCGTTTTGACCCGCTTTGTTTATGGCTGTTTAGAGATCTGTGGGTTATTGCCGATCTGTAAAGGTTTATATTTCCAGGCTGGAAGCCGGTAATTGAAATAATTTCTCTCCTTAACCGGTAGTTTCTTAAGGCAGTGGTAGAAAAAAATCTGGTAATGCTACTGAACACTTTCTATTTTAGCTTTTTGAAAACCACCGAAGAATTGTGGCCGCCAAAGCCAAAAGTATTGCTGAGGGCGACGTTGACTTCTCTCTTCTGAGCTTCGTTGAAAGTGAAATTCATCTTATTGTCCAGATCGGGGTCCTCATGTTCGAAGTTTATGGTTGGCGGGATTACGTTGTGTTTTACTGCCAGTATTGATGCAATTGCCTCAACTGCTCCTGCAGCGCCAAGCAAATGTCCTGTCATCGACTTGGTAGCGCTTATATTAAGTTTATAGGAATGATCTTCAAATACTGACCTGATGCCTTTGACTTCGGCTATGTCGCCAAGTGGCGTTGCTGTACCGTGCACGTTTATATAATCTACGTCAACGGGATTGAGGCTTGCATCATCAATAGCGTTCTGCATAACTTTGGCTGCGCCCCGGCCCTCAGGATGTGGGGCTGTCAAATGATAAGCATCGGCGCTCATGCCGCCGCCAACAAGTTCGCAGTATATAGGAACTCCCCGCCTGACTGCGTGTTCATACTCTTCGAGAATCAGGGCCCCTCCTCCTTCTCCCATGACGAACCCGTCTCTGGTTCTGTCAAACGGTCTGGAAGCGGTTTTATAGTTATCATTATTGGTTGAAATGGCCTGCATGGCACTGAAGCCTCCCAGTCCCGCTTCATTTATGGCAGCCTCTGAACCCCCTGTAATAAAGATATCGGCTTTGCCAAGCCTTATATAGTTAAGTGCGTCAATCAGTGCATTGGTTGATGATGCACATGCTGAGACGGTACTGAAATTGGGCCCCCTGAAATTGTATTTGATGGATATGTGGCCTGATGCAATGTCTGAAATCATTTTGGGGATAAAGAACGGGCTGAAGCGGGGTGTGTAATCCCCTTTTACAAACCCGGCTATTTCCTCAAGGAAGGTATTCAACCCACCAATTCCCGATGACCATATAACACCCGCTTTGTCCGGATCAACGGCAGAGGCGTCGAGAGAAGCATCCCTGACTGCCTCCTCTGTCGCTATCAGGGCATATTGTGCATAGAGATCAAGCTTCCTGGACTCTTTCCTTTCAAAATAATCCTGTACATTATAGTTCTTGACCTCACAGGCAAATTTAGTTTTAAATTTTTCGGTATCGAAACGAGTAATCAGGTCTGAACCACTTACTCCGTTTTTCAGATTTTCCCATAACTCATTTACAGTATTACCTAAAGGTGTAATTGCTCCAAGACCTGTTACTACAACTCGTTTCAATTCCATATTCTGTAATTTAAAACTTTTGATAATTATTTACTTTGCGTTCTCCTCAAGGAATTTGATGGCGTCACCGACAGTACTTATGGTTTCTGCTTTATCGTCGGGTATGGACATGTTGAATTCCTTTTCAAACTCCATAATCAACTCAACGGTATCCAGGGAATCTGCACCTAAATCGTTGGTGAAGCTTGCCTCAGGGGTTACCTCACTTTCGTCAACGCCAAGCTTATCAACTATGATAGCCTTTACTCTTGATGGAATGTCTGACATAGCTTTAGTTTTTAATTAGTAATAAATTTTAACTTTGCAAAGAAAGATAATCTGGCAATATTATCAAACAATTTTCATTCTTTTTTGACCGTATAAGCCAAGATTAGCTTAATAGATAGATATTTACCAGATTAGGTTTCGAACGAATTACAGGTCTGGACGAAAACCTTATCAGGCAGGTTTATTCTGAATTTACCTGCTGATCAAGGAACATGGAGATAAACTGATATTTGTGATAAATTTAGCTGTTTTCGCATCCGGTTCGGGTACCAATTTTCAAGCTATCGTTGATTACTTTACCGGCCACAAGCTGATCAGGGTTAAGCTTCTTTTATGCAACAGGGCGGGAGCCGGTGTCCTTGAGCGCGCGAGTAATGCAAGGGTGGACAGTATTGTTTTCACTGCCGGTGATTTGAGGTGCAGTAATATTGTACCTGATGCCCTGCTCAGGTATGATATAGACTTTATCGTACTCGCAGGATTTATGCTCAAAATACCGGGAAATATACTGAATGCATATCCTGACAGGATTGTCAATATTCATCCTGCCCTCTTGCCGAAATATGGCGGGAAGGGAATGTACGGATTGCATGTTCACAAGGCAGTGATTAATGCAGGCGAAAAATTTTCAGGCATAACAATTCATATGGTAAACGAAGAATATGATAAAGGTAGCATCGTTTCTCAGCATACATGTGAAGTATATCCAAACGACACTCCCGAATCGCTTGCAGAAAGAATCCACAAGCTTGAGTATTACTGGTATCCCAGGATAATTGAGAAACTTTTGGTAAGAGATTCATAACCTGTCAAGCCGATCCATCCATATCCTTTTAACGCGGGTGAAATTTTCTATATTCTCTTCTCTTACTGGCTCAACAGGCGGTGCTTCAATTGAAAGCGGATCAACGGGCTGACCGTTTTTCCAAACTCTGAAATCAAGATGGGGACCTGTTGACATGCCCGAGCTGCCGACGTACCCGATAACATCACCCTGCCTGACCCATACATCAGGTCTGATGCCTGGCTCGAAATTCCTCAGGTGGAGGTATGCCGATGTGTATAGGCTATTATGCCTGATCCTGACCATCCTGCCGGCTCCTGCTGAATAGGAGGTCTCGATAACTCTCCCGTCGCCTATGGCATATACAGGTGTTCCTACCGGCGCGGCGTAATCAACTCCGTGATGGGGGCGCCTGACTCTGAGTACCGGGTGCATCCTGGAGTGAGAAAAACCCGACGATATCCGTGTAAATCTTAACGGCGCCTTGAGAAAAGTGCGGCGCAGGCTGTTGCCATCCTGGTCGAAAAAGCCCACAACACTGTCCTGTTCAAAAGGAATGGCATAAAACTCCCGTCCCATATGCTTGAACCAGGCCGCTTCAATTTTATCAAAGCCAAAAGCAGTTGAGTCGATATAGTTTTCATAATAAAATGCCTTGAAGGCATCGCCGTTCTGAAGTCCGAAAAAGTCTATGGTCCATGCATAGACCTCCGAAAGCTCGATGGCAAGAATCAGCGGTGAACCGGCTTCACCTATGGCGTTCCATAACGATGAGCTAATTGTTCCTGATATATCCTTCATCTTTCGGGTAACTTCCCTGCTGCCCCTCTCAATATGGACAGGTTCATAGAGATTTACCTTTACATATTCCACTGCATTTGGTTCATATATAAAATAACGTGGGATACTGAGTGAGTCGTTAGTATAAAATATCCTGTACCTTTCGCCTGCACGAATTCTTCTTACGTCAAAAAGCTCTCTTGAGTAGTTGGCTGCCTGATGGATAAGTGATGCATTTACATTATAACCACCCAGAAGGGACGAAAGTGTCTGGTTTCTCAAAATCCTTCCTTCAATAGTTTCATATTCATCTGCAGGGATGCCGTATTCGTTAAAAATAATACCGGACTCCGGAGGTTCAGCAACAACATTTGTAATATCCTCTTCCGGATTGAAGTCTTCCCGGGGAAGCCAGACTGCATGGAAATGAACCACTGCCAGCATCAGGATGCCGATTATTAACGCAGATAACAAATCTCTCTTTAACATAGGATAAAAGAATTCTTACTAAAAATAATCATAGTAATTCATGGTGTGTTTTAACCAGCATTTCCCAGAAGTGCCACTGACCTGTCAGGGCCTTATGGTTTCAAACCCCTTCCCGTATGCTCCCATTACATTATTTTGTGAAACAAACGCATCCGGATCAGTCTCCTTGATTATATTCATGACCCTTCTCGTCTCATGCCTTCGGATCATTACCATAACGATCTTTGACTTTTTTCTTGTATACCAGCCTTCAGCTTCTATCAGTGTTATCCCGCGCTGTACTTCCTTATCTATCCGTTCGGCTATCTCAAGGTATCTGGGTGAGAAAATAAACATCTGGAATGTTTGCTTTGAACCAGACAGAACCATATCGATAGAATAAGATATTACCGCCATGGTCACATATCCGTAAACCATTTTTTCAATGGACTGAAAGATAAAAAATGATGAGGAGATAATTACAAGGTCTATATAGAGAATTATACGCCCAGGACTTATATTGCGGTATTTATTTATTATCATGGCAATTATGTCAATACCGCCTGTAGTGCTTCCCTGCGTAAAAACTATTCCAACTCCTGCTCCTGCCAGTATACCTCCAATAATCGCTGAGGTGAAGATGTCACTCACCACGGGCTCCCTGATCAGTGCCTGCAGGATACCCAGAAATACCGACAAGACACCAACTGCATAAATTGTTTTCAGTCCAAATCCAGGTCCCAGAACCTTGATTGCCAGGATCACAAGAATACTGCTCAGTACCAGATAAGACAATCCTACCGGTAAACCGCTTGCATAAAAAATAAGGCTTGAGATACCGGTAATACCACCCCCGGTTATTTCAGCCGGTATAAGAAATGCGGTCCATCCCAAGGCAATAATGAACAGTCCGAGTGTCAGAAGAAAATATGAGCGTACCTGCAACCAGATTTTTTTTAACCTCATTGTATAATAAATTATGTAATAAACTGCAATGTGTTGTTTTAAAGAATCACCCGGTAACAATATTTATAATACGACCCCTTACAACTATAATCTTCCTTGGAGTTTTTCCCATCATATATTTCTGAACATCTTGATTATCAAGGATCTCTCGTTCTATCTCACTGCTGCCGTAACTTGCCGGGAACTCAAGCTTAAGTCTTGTTTTCCCGTTAAATGAAACCGGATAGACTATTGAGTCCTCCCGGAGGTATTCTTCTTTTGCAACGGGGAAGTGGGCGTCACTTATACTCCCGGCGTTCCCGAGAAGTTGCCATAATTCTTCGGCAATGTGCGGTGCAAAAGGAGACAGGATTATAGCCAGATCTGACAGGATCTCCCTTTTGTTGCATTTGATTGTGGTCAGTTCATTGACACATATCATAAATGCACTTACCGAGGTATTGAATGAAAACCTTTCTATATCTTCCTCTATTTTTTTTATTGTTTTATGGAGGATCTTCAATTCGCCAGGGGAGGGTTTTTCATCTGAAATATTCAGGTTGTTCCTGCTATCGTGAAATAATTTCCAAAGCTTTCTCAGGAATTTATGAACTCCATCGATTCCATTGGTATCCCAAGGCTTAGACTGCTCAAGGGGGCCCAGGAACATTTCGTACATTCTCAGGGTGTCAGCCCCGTATTGTTTAATAATATCATCAGGGTTGACAACATTGTACAGAGACTTTGACATTTTTTCGATAGCATGTCCACATCTGTAGGTTCCATCGTCCTCAAAAATGAATTCAGCATTCTTATATTCCGGATTCCAGTTTCTGAAAGCCTCAATATCAAGAATGTCGTTGTGGACAATGTTCACATCAACATGCAGGGGAGTTACATCGTATTTATCCTTAATATTATAACTCACAAACTTCTTGGTTCCTTTGATTCTATAAACAAAATTTGAACGTCCCTGGATCATCCCCTGGTTGATCAGCTTCCTGAACGGTTCATCCCTGCAAACAAGCCCCATGTCAAAAAGGAACTTGTTCCAGAAACGGGAATAGATCAGGTGGCCTGTTGCATGTTCGGTCCCGCCAATGTAAAGATCAACATCCTTCCAGTAATCATTAGCCCTTACTGATACAAGTTCTTTGTCATTGTGCGGGTCCATATAACGGAGGTAGTAGGCTGAAGATCCTGCAAACCCTGGCATTGTGCTCGTCTCCAGCGGATACCCTTCAGCAGTTTTCCAGTCTTTTGCCCTGGCCAGAGGTGGCTCTCCCTTTTCGGTTGGCAGATAGGAGTCAACTTCAGGAAGTACAAGCGGAAGCTGTCCTTCATCCAGCACATAGGGAACACCATCTATATAGTAAACCGGGAAAGGTTCTCCCCAGTAGCGTTGGCGGCTGAAAATCGCATCCCGGAGCCTGTAGTTTACTTTCCCTTGCCCTATTTTCTCTTTTTCAAGTTCTTCAATGGTCTTTGCGATTGCATTTTCAACATCAAGTCCGTTAAGAAACCCTGAGTTGATAAGCGTACCTTCCGGGTTATCATGGGAGCCCTCTGAAATATCACCGCCGCTCACAACCTCTATCACGGGAAGGTCAAAATACCTGGCAAATTCATAATCCCTGCTGTCATGTGCCGGTACTGCCATGATCGCGCCGGTTCCATAGCCGGCGAGAACATAATCACTTATCCATATCGGCAGCTTTTCGCCGCTGAAAGGATGAATTGCATAAGCACCGGTAAACTGTCCCGTAATTGTTTTGGTATCGGCCAGGCGTTCACGCTCAGTACGTTTTGCCGTCTCTTCAAGGTAGGCATCAACCATATCACGGTACCCGGCAGTTGTAATTTTCCTGACAAGCTCATGTTCGGGGGCAAGCACCATGTAGGTGCAGCCAAATACCGTGTCGGGCCGGGTGGTGAAAACCTCTATCGGGGTATTGGGATCCTTATCCACCGGACCGGTTTCATCAATCCTGAATTTTATCAATGCACCCTCTGAGCGACCTATCCAGTTTTTCTGTATTTCCTTAAGCGAATCACTCCAATCAAGTTGTTCCAGCGACTCCAATAGTCTTTCTGCATAAGCCGAAACCCTCAACAACCATTGCTTCATCTTTTTTTGCTCCACCGGATGCCCTCCCCTGACCGAAAACCCGTCTTTCACCTCGTCATTTGCAAGGACCGTTCCCAGTGCCGGGCACCAGTTTACCATTGTATCTGCATAATAAGCAAGTCGGTAGTTAAGAAGGATTAACTGTTGTTCCTTTTCAGTCATTGAGATCCACTCTGCAGCAGAGAATAACGGGCAGCTGTCATGTGCAGCCTCAACAGATGAGTTACCTTTCTTTTCAAATTCGGCAATCAGGGTTTCTACCGGTTCTGCCTTATTTGTCTTTTTATTGAACCAGTGTTTGAACATTTTTATGAAAACCCACTGGGTCCATTTATAATAGGAGGGGTCACATGTCCTTACCTCTCTGCTCCAGTCATAGCAGAAACCGATTTTATCCATTTGTTCGCGATAGCGCCTGATGTTGTTATCGGTGGTAATGGAGGGATGCTGACCGGTCTGTATGGCATATTGTTCGGCCGGGAGACCGAATGAATCATAACCCATTGGGTGAAGGACGTTAAAACCCTTAAGTCTTTTGTATCTTGAATAGATGTCAGATGCAATATAGCCAAGCGGATGCCCTACATGGAGCCCTGCACCTGAAGGATAGGGAAACATGTCGAGTACATAGTATTTGGGTTTTGATGGATCTTCTGTTACCTTGAATGTTTCGTTCTTTTCCCAGAACTGCTGCCATTTCTTCTCGATATCATTAAAGTTGTATTCCATTTTTGAAAGAAGGATGTTGGATTAGGTTTAAATATTTGCGAAAATAGGAAATCTTTAGCACTTTTATGCCTGGCGGGCATATACAGGCTTTTTTCCCTGACTGCTCTGAAATAATTAAAAAATTTATAAATTCGCAACTCGAAGTAATATACTATAACCGGCCCCGTAGTTCAGCTGAATAGAACGTCAGATTCCGGTTCTGAAGGTCGGGGGTTTGAATCCCTCCGGGGTCACAAGGCACTGAGTTCCGTATACTTGCGGAACTTTGTTTTTTGCAGGGTTATTGAAATTTACTTTTGGGCCCGGAGGGATCATGAGCGGGTCGTGCGCCC
>SLMM01000119.1 GCA_007133565.1 Bacteroidales bacterium | reverse complement strand
TCACTGCGACCATCCTGTCGGCTCCCTGTCCCACCTGTGCTTTTTAAGTTCCGACATCAGCATGTTGTCAAGCAGCCCCGCATCACTTGCCGCCAGGTTTGCAAGCACATGCCGGGGTTTTCTCATTCCCGGTATTATGGTGCTTACTGTTGGTTCGCCAAGGATAAACCGAAGAGCCATTTCAGGCATTGTCATCCCTTCGGGTACAAGGGGTTTGAGACTGTCAGCCCTCTCAACACTTGCCTCAAGGTTCTCAGGAACAAAATAGGTATTCCGCCAGTCTCCTTCCGGCCAGTTTGAATCTTTTGTCAGGGTACCTGTAAGGGTGCCCTCATCAAAGGGCACTCTTGCAATGACAGCAACATCGTGTTCACGGCATGCCGGGAAAAGTTCATCCTCAGGGTTCTGGTCAAAAATGTTATATATTACCTGAACAGCATCAACCAGTCCGCTCTTAACCGCTTTAACCCCGTTCCATGGCTCCCACCTGTTAAGGCTTATGCCAATAGCACTGAAAAGGCCCTGTGATTTCAGCTCTTCCATCTTTTTTATCCACCGCTCATCATCAAGCCAACCGTCCTCCCATGTATGAAGCTGCATCAGGTCGAACGATGAAGCCCCGGCATTTGCAAGGCTTTTTTCAACATACTCCTCAATATGCTCCGGGGGAAAACAGTCATCAAGCGTATATTCCCTTCTGCTGGGCCATTTGAAGTTTTTGGGTGGAACTTTTGTCGCCGTATACAGCTTCTTGTCACTGTTTGCTTTAACCAGGCTGCCAAGCAGTGCCTCACTCCTGCCCGCACCATATCCCCAGGCGGTATCAAAAAAGTTACACCCGTTATTTACGGCCATTTGTAGAGACTCCAGCGATTCTTCGTCATCGGAACCACTCCATCCCGCCATACCCCACATACCGTAACCTATCTCGCTGACCTGCCAGTTAGTTCTTCCAAATCTCCTGTATTTCATTATTTTAGTTTTTAAATTAAACCTCCTGTTATCCATTATCAATTAATCAAATTTAAAATATGATATACAAAAGCACAACAAAATTTGCTACTTTTATGACCTGACGGAATTGTTCCGGGATTTCCGGGGGTTGACATTCCTGAATATCATTAACAAATATCAGAAGATATGCCGGTAAAAATCAATAAATCATTAATCTTCTTCCTCCTTATCCTGCTGCCCCCTGCCCTCACTTCCCAGGAAAAGGAGTGGATGTTTGGTCCGTTTGAAAGGCCGGAAGGCGTCAATCCGATAATTACCCCCCGGAAAGGGCCGGTATTCTTCTGTCCTGTGAACGAAAAAGATGTGTATTGGGAAGAAATGGCAACCTTTAATCCCGCCTCCGTTGTAAGAGACGGCAGGATTTATGTTCTATACCGGGCTGAGGATAAGCTGGGTGAGATGATCATAGGCGGCCACACCTCACGGATAGGTAAGGCAGTAAGCGATGATGGCATAAACTTTGAAAGAAAGCCGGAGCCTGTGATGTATCCCGGCCATGATGACCAGAAAGAGTATGAGTGGCCGGGGGGAGTTGAAGACCCCAGGATAGTAGAAACCGCTGATGGTATGTATGTTATGACCTACACGCAGTGGAACAGGGATGTGCCGAGACTGGCAATAGCCACATCGTACGATCTTGTAAACTGGAAAAAGCATGGGCCGGCATTTAAAAAGGCATACGACGGCAGGTACCTGGACTTTCATACCAAGGCGGGAGCCATTATCTGCCGGCCTGAAGGCAGCAGGTTAGTCCCCGAAAAGATAAACGGAGTGTACTGGATGTATTTCAGCGTACCATATGTCCATATAGCGGTTTCTGACGACCTGATAAACTGGAGGCCCATTGAGGATGACCGGGGAGAGCTGTTGAAAGTGCTGAGCCCGCGTCCCGGGTATTTTGACTCGTGGCTTGTTGAACCCGGTCCACCCGCTCTTATAACAGACCATGGCATACTGCTTATCTACAATGCGGGTAACAGCATGCACACCGGGATACCGGAGCTGGGTCACCGTCTCTATACAGCCGGACAGGCTCTGTATGATCCTGCAAATCCCATAAAACTTATTGACCGCACAGACAATTTCTTTATAAGGCCGGAGGAGGAGTATGAACGAACCGGACAGTACGAGGATGGAACTACATTCCTTGAAGGATTATCGTACTTTGACGGTAAATGGTTTATCTACTACGGTACGGCCGACTCGAGGGTAGCGGTTATTGTATGGGATCCTTCCTTAAACTGATCAATCATAATTTCACTCATCCATATTAATTAATAATCTATCACAATGGCTCAAAAAGAAGAGAACATCTACTCTGTCAATCCGGCTGGAGAAAAATTTGTCCTGCCAAAAAAAGAAGATTATGCTCCTGAAATGGAGCGCCTGGTCAAATCCACCCGGGAAGCCCGATCCAGGGGACAGGAAATTGTTGTTGTTATGGGTGCCGGGTTTGTTGGTGCAGTAATGGCCGCAGTAGTGGCCGACACCCGCGACGATAAAGGCAATTACTCCAAATTTGTAATAGTATGCCAGCGACCCAGCACAAGATCTTACTGGAAAATACCCATGCTTAACAGGGGAGAATCTCCCGTAAAGGCGGAGGATCCCGAGGTAGATGAACTGATAACAAGGTGCGTTAAACAGGAAAAGACTCTTATAGCCACCTATAACAGCGATTGCCTGACGCTGGCAGACTGTGTGGTGGTGGATGTGCAGTGTGATTTTGTCAAGAGAGACCTTGGCAATATGAAAACAGGACAAACAGATATGCATGCCCTGGAGGCTACCATACGTACACTTGGAGATAAGATTCAGCCGCATTGCCTGGTTCTGATAGAAACAACTGTGGCCCCCGGAACAACGGAATTCGTTGCCTGGCCCATTTTAAAGAAAGCTTTTACCAACAGGGGAATAGATTCTGAACCACTTCTGGCACATAGTTTCGAACGGGTGATGCCGGGAAGGGAATATGTGGCCAGTATAAGGGATTTCTGGAGGGTTTGCTCAGGATGCAATGAAGAGGCAAGGGACAGGGTTGAGAAATTCCTTCATGAAGTGCTCAACACCGATGATTTTCCCCTCACAGTGATGGACCGGCCGGTTGAATCGGAAACCACAAAGATCATTGAGAACTCCTACAGGGCTACCATTCTCGCATTTCTTAACGAATGGAGCCTGTTTGCCGAACGCAACGGGGTGGACCTGATAAAGGTGATCGAGGCTATCAGGATGCGCCCGACACACAGCAATATTATTTTTCCGGGCCCAGGTATAGGAGGATATTGCCTGCCGAAAGACGGGGGGCTGGGATACTGGGCCTATAAGCATATCCTGGGATTTGAAGATGGCGATAACATATTCAGGATAACTCCCTCGGCCATTGACATCAATGATACCCGGGCATTGCACGTGGCAGGCCTTACAAGGGATGCACTGCGTAACATGTCCAGGTATATTGCCGGTGCCGATATCGTTATTTGCGGGGCAAGCTACCGTCAGGATGTGGGAGATACGCGTTACAGCGGCAGCGAACTTGTGGTAAGAAAACTTGCCGAAATGGGAGCTGAGATAAGGGTGCATGATCCATACGTGGATCACTGGTATGAATTTGAATCTCAAGACACCTATCCTGCACCGGGGCAATCATGGTCAAGATTTTTCAGAAACCAGGAAGGATTAAAGAACCTGCGGGTTGAGAAAGATCTGAAAAAAACACTCAGGGGAGCTGAAGCCATGATACTGGCAGTGCCCCACAGCGATTATCTTAAGCTCAGGCCCTCTGATATTGTTGCCTGGGCAGGGCAGAAACTTGCTGTCATTGACTGCTTTGGAATATTATCTGATGAGGACATAAGAGAATATTTCAAGCTGGGATGTGAGGTAAAGGCCCTGGGGCGCGGTCACATCCAAAGGTTGAAAAAAGAGGTGCAGATGGATAAGTGATTTTGAAAACAGTATCCCAACCCGGATGATCATGAAAGCAGGCTGAGCTTTTTAAGGATATCTGTGTACTCCCTGGTTTCTTTCCTGACAAAACGGACAAAATCATTTTCATCAATGTCTCCCATGACGGATTTCATTTCACCCTCATTTCGGTAGATCATTGTCCTGAAGTGGTTTTCATAATCCTTTTTCCTTGAGAGATAAACCTGTTCACAAATATATTGCTGAATGCCAACTGCTTTTGACAGGGCATCCTGCCATATTTCAGGTGTCAGTTCCCTGATATCATAAAGAGAGCACAGAGTTGCAAAAGCATGTTTTTGTTTTAATAGTCGATATTCATCCCAGAGCTGATCGTACCTGGTATGTATCGCTTCCCATGACCCAAGCCTGCCCGATCCGATGTCAGCCCTCAGGCGGTCCAGGGAAATCTCCGGCATAAGCTGTCCCCCGACATTCACCCATGATACCACCCTTTCACCAGAAAGGGTGCCGCAAAGCTCAGAGAAAGGTATCAATGAATTGTACTTCAGGAAATTAGTTATATTCTTAACTGCATAATGATGGAGCATATCGCGGTAGGCCTGATATGCTTTATATACCTTAAGGATTATCACCTTGCGCCGGGAATTTTCCATCTCCTCACCAAGAATTTCGAGTCCATCAAACACCTCCTCACCACCTCTGAGCAAATCATGGCCTCTTTCTGCCAGCTCCTTGTCCGGTATATCTTTATAAGGCAATCCCTGTTTCCGGAGATCTGCCCTGGCAGTCCACAGTTCAAGCAATGTAAGGGCTGAAAAAATCTCCTCAACAGTATCAGGGGCCAGGGCCTCAAACTCTATATTCTGGGTTTTTCTCAAACGCATATCCCTTGAAAGAAATTTCCTGGAGTTGCGGGCCAGGGCATACATGTTGTGCATCCACCAGAAAGCGGGCATTACTTCCAGACGATCGAGCGCCACATTATTGCTTACAAGAGAAAAAGGAAGTCTGATATCAAGCTCAGCAGGATAGTCGGCCTTCGAAATCAGCGTAAATGAAGCAAACCTGCTGGAGTGCTTCAGGCTGATGCACAGTCCGGGCCAGAATCCACGTCCCGCAAGGATCTCGCTGTCATTTGCACGACTGTTGTGATTTGATCCGATAGTCGCGCCCGCTGCAATATTGCTTTGCCCCATTACAACAGCAGCCACCAGGAAGGAGTTGTTATGATGCTGCTCGTGGGCAGGGAAAATAAGATTGTTCAGCACCTCGCAGCATGATATGGTCGAATTGTCGCCCAGGAAAGAGTTAAGCAGCCTTGCCCCGTATTTAAGGTTGGAATTGTCACCGAGTATGAACCTCACAGCCTTGCAACCATAGAATATCCTGCAACCGAAACCTATAATACCGTTAACCAGCTCAACCCCCTCACCTATCTGTGTAGGCTCCTCTACGGAGGAGTTTATTGTCAGGTTCTTCAATTTATTTGCTCCTTTTATGTAACATCCCGAGCCAATCTTCAGGTCCTTAAGTGTATGTGAATTCTTAATCACACACTCATTACCCACTGTACCGTAATATCCCCTTCTTGTGTCGAACATGCCCTGGGTGATCTCCTTAAGCCTTCGCTGCAAAGAGGTATCATCCCTGTATTTCGCCCATATCCAGGCATCGGCGGGTATCATGCCGTCGAACGGCAATATCTGCCTTGAGCCGGTTTCATTCATAATATCCATCCACACCCTTACCTCCTCCGGCTCGCCGTCCTTGACTATGCCGTTACCGAACTTAGCATGGTCAGTGGTGTTCATCTCCATAATATTAAACAGGATGCAATGGTTGCCGATTATGTAATGCGAAAGATACTGGACATTGTGTATAGCAACGTCATCGCCTATATCGCAACTGACAACCAGGCTGTTGGTAATGCCAACCGAGAGTTTCAGGTCGTGGTGACGCAACACTATGTCTCTTACGCTGCCAATCCTCACAAGCCCGAAGAACCTGTTGTTACGTATGAGTGATGGATCAAAAATATCTGTCACCAGCAGGTTGTCCCAGTTGTCGGCAGTATTCTGGTTTTTAACCAGGCTCTCTATCTCATCTGAGTGCAGGCGTCGCCACTTATCTTCCGGCCATAATGATTGTGAATTCCTTATATAATATTGTTCGGCTCCCTCCGGAAGATATTCGGGTGGCACGAAATCAATTCCGTAGTTGTGCAGCTTTAAAACCGATATCTTTGTCATTATTTATGTTGTTATTTTTCGACAATGTTCTTAAAACATATACCAAAAATACAACATTTTTAATGCGAACTTCTTTTCAATGAAATTATTTTTCAATCAGGGCATTGCTGACAAAAACAGAACACGAAAGGCATGCAACAGCTTCAAGCTTATTCTACCGGCCGGCGAGAGGTCTTGCAGGAACACCTTCAAAACTGATCCTGACCGGCATGATCCTCCCATCATTATC
>SLMM01000064.1 GCA_007133565.1 Bacteroidales bacterium | reverse complement strand
TCGGCAGCCGATTCCCACTGGAAATAATCACCGTAATCGTGGTTGCCAAGGACGCTGAATACACCGTGCGGTGCACTCAACCGGGAAAGTATCTCTTCGAAACCGTTCAGCTCGGCCGTGAAGTTGTTCACAAGGTCGCCGGTAAAAACTATTACATCCGGTTGCTGACCGTTGATTTTATCAACAGCCCTGCTCACCTGGTCACTGTATCCGAAAAAACTGCCGATGTGCAGGTCGGATATGTGAGCTATCCTGAAACCGTCAAATGCAGCCGGAATATTGGGAGATTTTATAACTGTTTCGCTTACGCGGAAGTCAAAGCGGCCTATTGCCACGCCATATATAATGGCCAGAAAAGGAATTATGGCTATAATAATTCCTGTGCGGCTGAGTAATATCCACCTGGTTGCGTTTACCTCCCCGGAAGGGAAATCCCCTTCTTTGAAGTATGTAATGACCTGCCCTGCAAACTTTACTGCGTAATGGTAAAGATCCTCAATAACATGAAAAACGACAAACACAAGCTTTGGCAGATAGAACAGGAGAGTAAATGCCACTATGTAGAAGTAGTGGTTAAATATTGGTGGGTGGGGTTCAACGGTCCTGAAGAAAACCACCCAGGCAACTGATAAGAGAAGTGCTGCCGGCACCAGCCAGTAGAGGAGCCTGACTGCAACCCTAATTGCGGTTTTGGCCGGATTATAAAAAACTATTTTAAGTCCCTTATAGACATAGATATCTACCAGCAGGACTATCAGCGCAAAAATAAGAAAGGGAAGCATCGGAAAATTTATTGCAAAATTAACAAAAAAAGGAGAGATACTTTCAGCACCTCTCCGTATTACATATAATGGCGGGTAAGCTTTCCGGACATTCCGGTTCGATTGAACCCGCACTGCCTGGATTTCTTAATCCAGGTCTTTTTTCGCAAGGTAGAAATCTACCATTTCAAATTTACTCTTCACCCTCTCTTCCATGTCTTCAACGGTTTTGGGAGGAGGCACGATCGCCTTGTCGCCCGGCTGCCAGTCAAGCGGCAGTGCAACCTTATGCTCATGTGCAGTCTGCAACGCCTTAAGGGAACGGATTATCTCGTCCATGCCGCGGCCTATATTAAGCGGATAATACATTATAAGACGGACAATGCCCTCCGGGTCAATAATGAATACTGCACGTACTGCTGCGGTTTCACTCTCTCCGGGCTGAAGCATGCCATAAAGCTTTGATACCTTCATGTCTATATCGGCAATAATGGGAAATTTCATGAGTATTCCCATCTTCTCCTTAACATTGTTAACCCATGCGATGTGGGAATGAATGCTGTCAATGCTCAATCCCATCAATTTGGTGTTCATCGCCTTAAACTCTTCTTCCCTCTGCGCGAATGCCGACATCTCGGTGGTGCAAACCGGGGTAAAATCAGCTGGATGAGAAAACAGGATCACCCAGCTTCCGGTGTTATATTCTGAAAACTTTAGGGGACCTACAGTTGTCATTGCTGTAAAATCCGGTGCGAAATCGCCAATTCTGGGCATGATGTTTATTGTTTCAGGTTGTTCCATAGTATATTAGAATTTAAATTAGTAATGAATAATTTATATGGGTAATTTACAAATACCTATTTTTTCAATAAGACTTCCGGTTCTGTTAATTTATTAACAATAGCGAACTGAATATGTTCAAAAGGAAAAGTGGGATTTTCCATGTTAAAAAACATATGAAAACAGATTAAGGATGTCGCGAGATGGATTAATACGTGTATTGCCTGTCAGTGGGCCTGATAACATCAGTAGAAAACATCCCAGAACTGGATCTCGATGGGTGATGTAATGCCCATTTTCTCAATATCTTCCGGTGTGGTAACCGACTCGACATATTCATTGGCAGCATCGAGCGATTCAATGCTCATGAGTATTTTAACACGGTTGGAATTTTCGAACTCCCTGAAAATATTTTCAACCCTGAGGCCGGCCTGTATACGTTTGGGCTCGTTTTCGCCAAAGGCTTTGTACCATTTCTTAAAGTCCGCTATTGTATATGTTGCTATCAGATAGATCATTGCTGAGAAATATTCTGTGTTGTAACAATACGTCAATATTAAGTTTTTGCGTTTAAATTTAAAAACAATTGTCAGATTTTTTGACAGATAGATTGATTAATCACTGCCTCTTTAGCTCAGATGGTCAGAGCAGCTGTTTCGTAAACAGCAGGTCGCGGGTTCGAATCCCGTGAGAGGCTCAGTAAAGGGTTAATTTGATAAACCAATTTGCTGATTATTGAAAAATAAGATTATTTTTGCTTCAAAAGCGGGAGTAGCTCAGTGGTAGAGCATCAGCTTCCCAAGCTGAGGGCCGCGGGTTCGATCCCCGTTTCCCGCTCTGAAAATCAGGAACTTGCAGGTATTTCCGGCAGGTTCCTTTTTTTGAGTTCGCCTGCAATGAAAATTTAATCATCACATCTCCTGCCATATGACGTGGCTTTGTTCAAAACGCCCTGATGCATCGAACCGAAAAACCCGAATTTATACTAAGTGAATAGATGATTGCCTGGTGCATTCCGTGGCTGCTGTATATCTCCATCGTAAAGGCCTGGCCCTCCATATCAGTTGATGTCCACCAGTAACCGGTGTTGCCGAGTCCCCAGTATTCTCCAATGCTGTTACGATACGCGCCGGGAAGTGCACTGAAACCAGTCTCATTGGTACTCCTGTTAGGCGCATCCCAGCGGGGATGAGTATCAGGATCAGTACGCATGCTGACAAGCTTACCAGCATCTTCAAATCCTCCAACATAACTTAACAACTCTGAGAAATCATCATCAGCAGGCATTGTCCAGCCGGCGGGACAAACGCCCCGTGGATCGCTCACGGCAAACCAGTTATAAAGCAGACCATATGCTCCGACCATCTCTTCGTCAGAGTTTATCCCTTCGGCATTATAGTATTCATAATCAAATACCGCATACGCTCCTGTCACAGTATTCTGCCATTGTGCATCATCCAGGCCGGTCGATATAATATCTCCATTATCGTATCGGGTAACCTTGAGGTTTTCGGCCATCCATTCGGTATCACCTACCATTACAGTATAATACTGGTTTCCGTCAATATCTGTAATGATATCATTGTAAGTGGTGAACATCACAGTATTTCCGTAACCTGTGCCCTGGAATGTGGTTGCAAACGGCCTTGCATAATAAACCGTATTTGGTTCCAACCCCTCTATATTAACCTCGATCTGCCCGAACCCCGGCGTTGCAGAAACAACATTGTCGCCTGTACCCGGGTCGGGTGAGTCTCCCCATGCCACACCTGCGGCAGTAATGGTCATATCTCCATCATCAATCACAAACCCAGTAACTGTTGCCGAGGTGGTTGTCAGGCTGGTAACACGGGAATCCCTGAGTCTCGGGACCCCCTGACCATAAATACACCTGACGCTCATTCCTGAATACTCCCAGTCTAATTCCAGGAAAACATCAGGTTCAGACAGGCCAAGTGCCATATAAGCAATTTCCATCTCCTCCATTGTGTCTTTAGTTTCATCATCTTCCGGCTTCCCGGGCTCTTCGCCTCCTTTTTTTGTTCCTTCAAAAAACGCGTAGAACTCCGCCGCAGAGCTTGAAGTCCACCAATACCCTGTCTCACCCAAACCTTCGAACATATTGTATGATATCTTTCCTCCCGGCAAACCTTCAAATCCGCTTTCTCCTGTTGCACCGCTTTCTTCATTCCACCTTGGATGAGTGTCATCAGGAGCGGTCCTCGCTGATCTAAGTGCACTTCCCGCTATTTCAGGACCCCCATATGCATTAATCAGATCATCATAATCATTTAAACCGGGTACATACCATCCGGCCGGACAGATGCCGCGGTCATCCATAACTGCAGCGCTGTTATAAAGTATACCGTAATGAGAGATCATCTCCTCCTCTGTTTCGACACCGTCAATACCTGATGGGTCATATACAATATACTGGGGCATTTCAAACTCGACATTGAAATCAAACGGGTCCTCTGACAATGGGATTTCATCGTTGTTCCTGAACCGGGTTGTTTTAAGGTTTTCTGCCATCCAGCGCCTGCCTCCGATCATGACTGTGGAATAAACGTTACCATCTGCATCAATAACCGAATCATCGGGTATACTGAAAGTAGCGACCAGCTCCCTCACTCCGGTAAAATTGTTTACCAGGGAGTATGTTCCGGTTCCACCATCCCTTACCAGGTCCGCCAATACGCTTAGTCCGCCAAGAGTAACATTGGCAATCTCATATCCCTGATCTGGTGTAATAGTGAACACCCTGGTTTCATCCCTTTCAAGTACAACATCACCCGATGGCTCAATGGAGCCGTTTTCGCCGGCAACAGCCGTGATGATATTGTTGGTATAAAACTCTGCCTGCTCGCCGTATCCGCTACCCGCCATGTTGATGGCAAATGCCCTGACATAATAACGCCTTCCGGGATCAAGTCCGGTCAGTTCGCCGGTAAATGAGCCAGAACCTCCCTCTTCTGTATAGATACCCTCGTTATTGCTAACCCCGGGGCGGGGAGAGGTGCTCCATACAAACCCCCTCTGCGTCACTTCAGAATTACCATCGTCCAGTACCTCACCACCTACAGTAGCCGACACGGTTGTTATCTCCTCAACATCACCTGTCGAAACAGTTGGGACAACAGAGAACAGGGTTGTCACCCTTGTAACCTGCCTGGTTACCCTGAACAGATCAATATCGGCCAGCGGGTCGAACGAAAACACTGTAAAACCTCCGGTAAGCTTTGTTCCCCCGTCTTGGGTGTAAACACGGGTCATTCCTGCATCAGCATAGAAAATATCCTGCATTTCACCTTTACTCTTCGTCATCCCGCCAACGGCAAAACCTGCCCTGGCTCCTTTTGCCGGGCTGGAGGGAATACCCACCCTGGTGCTGTCAGCCGTTACTATCAACAGGTCGGTTACCGCACCGCTCTTTTGCGACGAGAAACCGCCCACTGCAAAGCCTGCCCTGGAGCCCTTTGCAAGGTCAAGATCATACCTAAACAATGCATCTGAAGGGGTAAGGGTCAGGTAATCTTTGCCGGTACCCTTATGTGATGAAAACCCGCCTACAGCAAAACCTGCCCTGGAGCCTTTATCATCTCCGGGGTGGTCGATGGCAAACCGGGCATATCCCGGCTCAACCGTCAAAAAATCAGATCCTCCGGTTTTCGCTGACTGAAAGCCGCCTACTGCGAATCCACCGCGTGAGCCCTTGCCGTCAGGGTTGTCGTCAATGAAAATAATTATACTGTCGTGCGAAACTGCAAGGTAATCCGTTGCATCGTCTCCCTTCTGTGATGAAAAGCCTCCCACCGCAAAACCGCTGCGTGCACCTTTGGTCATGCCCGAATCAAGGTATATCTCTGCCAGTGACGGTGTAATTAACAGATAGTCAGGCATCCCTGATTTTCGGGATGAAAAACCTCCTACAGCAAATCCTCCGCGCGTACCCTTTTCATCCTGATCATCGTCAACCGTCACCTGCACCATACCGGGATCAACCCTCAGGTACTCCATGTAACCGCCGTCCTTTGATACTGAAAAACCACCTACTGCAAAGCCTGCACGGCTTCCTTTACCCTGCTCATCAATTATCATTTCAACTCCGTTCTGGTATACGGCAAACACCACCTGTCCCTCACTGTTCTTTACCTGGAAAACAGGCTCCTCAGGATCTGAATTTGATCCTGAAAGCATTGAATAGGAGGCTGCCGAAGCCGCATGCATGGCAAAAGGCACCGACATCATCTGCTGGATTCCTGCAAGCCTGAATCCACCATCATTATCTGCTTCGGTTTCCACCGACAGGTATAGAACTTCTGTGTGCCAGTCAATTTCAACAATCGATTCAGAGAGACTTTCCCCGGTAACGTTGCCGTTGCCGATTACAACTGAAAAGAGTCCCCGTAAGTCTGTCTGCACCTGCTGCGTTTCCTGGTACAGTGGTGCATTTCCGCTGCCGGTATCTTCCCTTATCGAAAACCTTACCACCAGGGTTTTTTCAGCCATCTCTCTGCCTTCAGCATCAAGTGCCACGGCCTGGTAATTCATGCCTCCGGCAAATTCCTGCGAAAAGGATGCTGAAAGAAAGGCTGAAAAGAAAAATATTATTGTAAAAACCCTCATTATTCAGAATTTTTGATTTTGAACAGCTCTTATAAAAGAAATGTTTCAAACGAGACCTGCTGCCCGTATCCCGTGCCGACATTATTCCTCGCCCAGGCCCTGATATAGTAGGTCTCTCCGGCAGTCAACCCGGAGACCTCAACCGAGAATACACCGTTGGCAATTTCTGTTGCAGTTACAACAGTACCTGCAGAAAGAGTGGGAGAGGGGGACTGGCTTATCACCACCCCGAATTCAATTATATCAGATCCGCCTTCACTAAGGACAATACCTCCGGATGTGGCAGAGG
>SLMM01000132.1 GCA_007133565.1 Bacteroidales bacterium | reverse complement strand
GTACTGCACAAGGAGGTGATCGAATACGGAGGCAAAAAGGCAGGTTACCTGGTATTCAAAAATTTCACCACCCCTTCATTTGAGGAACTTGAGGAAGCAATTGATTACTTCAATTCGGAGGGTATTGATGAGCTTATTCTCGACCTTAGATACAACGGAGGCGGACAGACAAACGTTGCGAATTACCTTGCAAGCATCATCGGCGCAGAAAAGGTTTCCGGCAAACCGTTTGCCAAATATCTTTACAACGATAAAAAAGAGGATGAGAATTTTACCGATACATTTAAGGATGAAGAAATCACCCTCAATGTTGACCGCCTGATTACCATATCGACGAGGGCAACCGCTTCGGCCAGCGAGATGGTGATTAACGGATTGAAACCGTTTATGGATGTATATATTGTTGGCGACAATACCTACGGGAAGCCAATGGGGATGAATGCATGGTATTACGGCGACCTTTACGCCTTTGTGCCTGTAACATTCAAGATAGCCAATGCCGAGAACAACGGAGATTATTTTGACGGACTTGTTGCAGATTCATATGTTGCCGACGACATAACCCGCCTTTTTGGAGATCCGGAGGAGGCTTCACTGAAAGAGGCTCTCGAATTTATGGCTACAGGGGTGTTTAGTGGACTGCCCCGGGTGAAGTCGCTCTATGTACAGCCATTTGAACAGATGACCGGAATAAGGGCCGAGATTGGTGCTCATTAACGAAAACAATAATATAATTTGGAGCAGGAGAGGATAATACTCGGTATCGATCCCGGAACAACCCTGATGGGCTACGGCCTTATCAAAGCCTCGGGCAAGACTCCCTCCATGCTTGCACTTGGTGTAATAGAGCTTAAGAAATTCACCAACCACTACCTGAAACTTAAGCGGATATTCGAACGAACACTGCACCTTATTGACCAGTATCACCCTGATGAGATAGCCATTGAGGCTCCCTTCTATGGTAAAAATGTTCAGTCCATGCTGAAGCTGGGCCGTGCACAGGGCGTTGCCATGGCAGCCGGCCTTTACAGGTCGGTACCGATATTCGAGTATGCCCCGCTGAGGATAAAACAAGCAATAACAGGCCGGGGCAGCGCATCAAAAGAGCAGGTTGCCCTGATGCTTCAGAAGATGCTTGACATTCCTGAGCTTCCGGATAACCTTGATGCTACTGACGGACTTGCTGCTGCACTATGCCACTTTTACCAGAACGAACTCACTCAAAAAGTATCGGGGTGCAAATCGTGGAAGGAGTTCATCGCCAAAAATCCCGGCAGGGTCGAATGACAGTTTTTGTAGTTGTCAGATTTTTCTGTCAGCCTGATCGTGAGAAAAGATTTGGCTTTTCATCCAGCCCGAAGAGGGTGGGATGGTCTTCGTCAAATTTTTTCAGGATGGCTGTAACTATGGTTTCCCGCATGAACTTGGATTTGTTGCTCACCCTGTATTTTTCGCAGTATCGGTTGACCGCCCTCATTTCTCGGGCATTGAGCATGAAAGATTGTTTGTGGACCCTCTTCATTTGCTCATCTTTTCGAAATTTATTCTTCATTTTGTAAAATGAATGCCGGTGAAAACAAATGCCCGCCCTGACAGACGGGATGGTTCGTTTCCAAAAATACCGGTCGCCACCATATTTTCAAAGGATAATGGGGTGTAAAGTGCCCGATTGTTGATAATTCGGCAGGTTATCAACAAATTTGCGGCCGTCAGTAAGGCTTCCACAACCGCCACTCAATTTTTTTCCCGTCTTCATAACGCTCAAGCCGCATATCGGCATAGGCAAGCCTTGTAATGTCCCAGACAAGGGTGAACTCCTCCCTGACTCCGACGTTGAAAAACATCTCGATCTGTCTGTCGCTGTTAATGAATTTCCATTCACCCTGAATCCCGTAGGTGTCCCAAGGGTTATTACCACGATAGCCCTGAATCCAGTAAAGGAACCCGTTACGCCTCATGTTAAGGTTATGGTCGGCATACTCCTCCGTAAGATCCTCCCCGTCTTCCCTCACAAGTTCAAAGTACCAGTTACCGGTGGCTCTTTCCTTTCTCGAATAGATACTGAACCAGGGGCCGTCATCGTATTTTTTGCACGAAGCAGGCACTGTAAGCAGCACGATCATAAACAGGAGGGCTGCGCTCTTGAATTTTTGCATCTCGGTAAATTATGGATATTATAATAATTGCAAAGATAGACTACAATTTCAATTCTTCATTACAGGCATCATTCAAAAGAGGCCGGGATTTTGCCAAACAGGCCGCAAACTGTTATTTCGGCTTTTCACTTATGAACAATGCTTCCCTGATCTCGGTCAGGCTTATAAGCCCTGCCAGTAACGCAATTACCAGGCCGGCAGTTACGATAATAACAAAACCTGCAACCGCACCGGGAGCAAGCGACTTTGCCATGCCTCCGATAATCAGCAATGCAATTAAAAAAACGGCAAATCGTAAAATAAATTTCCCCTGTGGTACGAAATTGAAAATCTTCATTACGCATGTCATCTGCATGAATGCTGCAAAGAACTGCGTTGCCATGCTGGCCATTGCAGAGCCCTGGGCGTAATACCGGGGTATCAGTATCAGGTTAAGAGTTATGTTCAGCAGGACACTGAATCCGGCTATCATATTCAGGTACCTGATGTTTCCGTTTGCAGTGAGCAGGGTTCCTGACATTATCGAACAACTGACGAATACAAAGCTGACCATCAGGTAACCGAATACCCGGGATGATTCTGCTGAGTGCTCCCTGTACAGCAGCTCCATCACCTCCAATCTGTAGATGTTGAGTGCCACGGCGCCGATAATTGCCGGAACCAGGAGAAGCAGGAAGGAGAACCTGAAAAGTTGCAGTACGGGCTGGTTCTGTTTGATCATCTTTGAAAACATAGGCAACAGGATGCCTGCAAACAGGAAGCCGAGCATTGATGCAGCATCGAGTATACGGAACCCCTGGGCATAGATGCCTGCCTGAAGCATGCCATCGGGAAGCATTCTCTCGAGCATTACCGAATCGGTCCGGTAATAGAGCACCATCATCAGACCCAGCAGCGCATAAGGATAGCTTTGTTTAAGCATGTCGAGTGTAATAGAGAAGTCAAGCCTGAGCTCTGAGAAGGCAACATGTTTAAGCAGGATGGCCATTATTATCAATGTGGTCATGAAATAGGCGGTTGTCTGGGCATAGACAAACCATTCAATCCTGAAGGCCGTGCCGGTAAAGTTACCCCAGAGCAAAAAGCTGCATATAACGATCATCAGTATGCGGTCGGTTACCGAAAGAAGACTGTCGGTGCGGAAAAGCTGCAGCCCGCTGATATTGCTTCTGAGATAGAGGTTCAGTGAACTGAGGAACTGATTGAATAGCAAAACCAGCAGCAACCTGAATTGTATTGCCGTGTAGCCAAGAAGGTAAGCAATCGTAAGGCTTGTAATGAAGTAGGCGAGTGCAAGGAGGAGCTTCAGGTTAATTATATTGGGGAGCAGGTCTGCAAGCAGGTTATGATCCCTTGCTATATTACGGCTGTTGAAGCTCGTTATCCCCATGTCCTGGATTATATTCAGAAGAAGTGAGAAGCTCAGCAATGAAAAATAGAAGCCGTACTGGCTGGCACCAACTGTGTTCTGGACTGTAAGGTCGATTCCGAGTACCCAAAATGGCTTGACCAGCAGGTTAAGAATAATTAATATTGTTAGATTTGTAAGGAATTTGCGCTTCATACGTACAAACCAGGTTAGTCAAATTAATAATCAGTGCCCTGAGTGTTTGGAACCCTGCTGCTTTGTCTATGATATTTTGCAAATAAAAATAGAAATTAATATTGATATAGCAGCATTTACAGAAATTGAAGCCTGGCCGTGATAATGACAGTCATTTGCGTTCGTGCCGGAGTCAGTGTATTTCGCATAACAGACTTATAATTAGGGAAAAATAGTTTCGTATGAGGATTGCCGTAAACACAAGGCTTTTGTTGCCGGGAAAAATGGAGGGAATAGGGTGGTTTGCCTGTGAAACACTTAAAAGGATAACAAAGGACAATCCGGGCCATGAATTTCTTTTTATTTTTGACAGGCCCTGGTCTGATGAATTTATTTTTTCTGGCAATGTAACCCCCATAGAGGTAAAACCGCCTGCACGGCATCCTTTGCTATGGTACACCTGGTTTGAATATTCACTCCCTGGCGTGATGAAGCGCTGGGGGGCAGATCTTTTTCTTTCTCCCGACGGCTATGTTTCGCTTTCGTCTGATACTCCCTCCGTGGCGGTGATACATGACATCAACTTCATGCACCATCCTGAATTTCATCCTTTTCTCACTCGGGAGTATTACAGGAGGTTTTTTCCGAGGTTCGCTTCAAGAGCAGTAAGAATAGTTACCGTATCAGATTATTCCCGGAACGACATAATAGAGACATTTGGTGTTTCTCCTGACAAGGTCGATGTGGTTCACAACGGCGCAGGCGATGCTTTTTATCCCCTTAACGGGGAAGACAAAGGCGCCGTAATAAATGAGATAACAGGAGGCAGCGACTTCTTTCTCTTTGTTGGCTCATTTCACCGCAGGAAAAACATAACAGGGCTGCTCCGGGCGTATGAGCTCTTCAGAAAAAGGACCGGCAGTGATATAAAGCTTGTGCTGGCGGGGGAGAAGATGTACGGGTACCCTGAAATGCGAAGAACAATTTCGAGAATGAGCTTTGGGCATGATATAATATTTGCAGGCTACAAGGAGCCCTCTCGGCTCAGGATGCTATACGGTGCCGCGCTGGGGCTTGTTTACGTTCCGCTTTTTGAAGGATTTGGCATACCGCTTCTCGAGGCTATGAACTGCGATACCCCGGTCCTTGCTTCCAACCGCACTGCAATACCCGAAGTGGCAGGCGATGCGGCACATATGGCCGACCCTGAAAACCCTCTGTCGGTGGCTGAGGGAATGGAAAGACTGGCAACTGACGATAATTACAGGCGAATTCTTGTTGAACGCGGCAGGCAGAGAAGGAAAATGTTTTCATGGGACCGGACGGCACGGTTGTTATGGAAATCGGTCGAAAGGGCAATGCTGGAGATATGAACCGGATAGCTGCCGGCCTGAAGAGTTGAGGTTGGGGTTGACCGGGTTATATCTCAGGACAGGTTCGAAGCAAATCTAACACCAGTGATCATGTTAAAGAGCTTTCTCAGGGATGATTTAGTTGAAGCAGGCTGTGATGAAGCAGGCAGGGGATGCCTGGCTGGACCTGTAGTTGCTGCTGCGGTTATCCTTCCTCGTAACTATGAAAACAGGTTAGTGGCTGATTCAAAAAAATTGTCCCCGGCCAGGCGTGAACTGCTGCGTGCCGGGTTGGAGCAATCTGCCATCTCCTGGGGGATCGGTATCGTATGTAATGAAGAGATTGACAGGATCAACATACTTAATGCATCTATTCTTGCCATGCACAGGGCACTTGATGAGCTTGCCTCAAGGCCGGGCCATATTCTGGTTGACGGCAACCGCTTCAACTTATACAAGGGAATTCCCCATACCTGTATTGTCAGGGGAGATTCTACCTACATGAGCATAGCTGCAGCATCAATTCTCGCAAAAACCTGCCGTGACGATATCATGAGAAAACTGCATGATGAGTTCCCTGTTTACGGATGGAGCAGCAACAAGGGCTATCCCACCAGGATTCATGCCCGGGCAATACGTGAACACGGACTTAGCAACCATCATCGCAGAAGCTTCAGGCTTAAACCTGTTCAGGCAAGAATGGACTTTTATTAAATATTTATAATATATTAGCAACAGGAATAAACAGGTATTTCATAGCCTGATTTACAGGCAGGCCGGATCCGGATCATCCCGCCCCCTTATTTATTTTTAATATCAACAGATTAAATTTTGTTATCATGCGTAAATTTCTGACCCTTCTTATTGTACTGCTGCTTGTCTGCCGCCTCAGCATTGAGGCTGACGAGGGAATGTGGATGCTGCCCTATCTTGAAAAGCTTAATATGGAGCATATGCGGGAAATGGGACTTGAACTTGATGGAGATGATATATACAATATAAACCGTTCAAGCCTGAAGGATGCTGTTGTCATATTCGGTGGTGGCTGCACGGGAGAGATGATCTCCGACAGGGGGCTTCTGCTTACAAATCACCATTGCGGCTACAGTGTCATTCAGTCGCATTCCACCGTCGAAAACGATTACCTTACTGATGGTTTCTGGGCTGCTTCCCCTGATCATGAGATCCCGTCGCCGGGCTTATCGGTGGTTTTTCTGGTACGGATTGAAGATGTAACTGACAGTATTCTTGATCAGCTTGAACCCGACCTTGGCGAAGCTGAGAGAACCGTCATGGTAAACCTTCTTTCCAGGAGGCTGGAGCGTGAGGCGACGCGTGAGACCCACTATTTTGCCAGGGTTCAGCCTTTTTTTGGAGGCAACAGGTATTATATGATGGTTTATGAACGCTTTAC
>SLMM01000118.1 GCA_007133565.1 Bacteroidales bacterium | reverse complement strand
TTTTATTATTTGTTTTGCCGGGGTTGCTTTTACCGATCGCTGTGGAGGGGGCATCAAGCATGTACGCGCCGGTCACCCGCCCCTGGATCCCCTGCAGGCTTATCATGCCGTTGGCGGGTGGATCAATAAGATGCAGGTAAAGCCTTTCGTCAGAGGAAGTTATCTCACCCCAAGGGGGTGAGCCGTAAATCCCCGCAGGCCGGGTGCCGTAAATGGCCTCGCCGTTGACCTCCAGCCATTGCCCGATGCCAAGAAGCACATCCCTCTCAAACTCCACTAAAGAGCCGTCACCACGGGGACCGATGTTCAGGAGGTAGTTGCCACCGCGGCTGACAACCGTGATCAGGTCTTCCAGCTTTTCACGGATCCTGGCATCTGTATCGCCACGCTCCTGCCATGACCTGTAACTCCAGGTCTCGTCAAACATCGAGGCGGGAGTCTGCCACGGTGTATCAAGGGTATAGCCGGGTACCTCGTTGTCGCCCAGCACAGTGAAATCGCCCATGTCGTTGCCAAGGCGGCCGCTCACCATGCAGTAAGGCTGGAGTCTATGCACCAGGTCACGCAGCTCACGGCTTTGTTCAGGTTCGAGCGAGCCCATGTCAAACCACAGCTCTGATATCGGACCATACCGGGTCAGCAGCTCCCTCACCTGGTTCATGTTGAACCGGTGGTGCTTTTCAGGGATAGGGTCGGCATTATGGCTTGATATGGGGTATGCCGGGGGATAGTGCCAGTCGATCAGTGAGAAATAGAGCCCGAATTTCAGTCCGTGCCTTTCGCAGGCCTCTGCCAGCTCCTTTATCACATCCCTGCCGTACGGGGTTGCTTCAACCACGTTATAGCAGGTGTGGTCTGACCGGAACATGCAAAAACCGTCATGGTGCTTTGATGTGATCACTACGGACCTCATTCCTGCGGCTTTGGCAAGCAGCACGACCGAATCGGGATCCCATGCCTGCGGATCAAACCTGTCTGCCAGCGCCGCATATACGTCTGAGTAAATCCCTGCATGTGCCTGTATCTGTTCAGAATAGCCCCGTGTAACAGGCTCCCCGTTCCATACGCCACCCGGCAACGAATAGATGCCCCAGTGGATGAACATGGAGAACTTGCTATCGTACCACTCACCCGAAGCGGTATCGGGTCGGCCAGCAGGTTCTGCTGCCTGCTGCTGGCATGACTTCATGACTGCCAGCAGAAATGGCAGCAGCAGTATGGTCATCAAGATGCTGATCCGGAAGGAGGATCCGGCAGGCACAGGTAATGAGGATGTTTGGATCAGTTTTTTTTCAGTCATAGATTCACTAACTTTATATTTTTACAACCGGTTAAAACAATCGTAGTCCTTTTGGTGTTAATTCATCAAATGAAAAGCAATTTACCACAAAAAACATAATTTATTTGAAAATGTCAAAGCAATACGTAAGAATCAAGTCAATTAAGAAAGTGACGCATGATACCTTGAGTATAATTACTGAAAAGCCCGTGGGATTTACCTTCAAGCCCGGACAGGCAACAAACATAGCGATAGACAGGAGGGGATGGGAAGAGGAGGCCAGGCCGTTTACCTTTGCATCGCTTCCGGAAGATGATTTTCTTGAATTTGTTATCAAGACATATCCTGACCATGACGGGACAACGGACAAGCTCCTGGATGTTGAAGAGGGTGAGAGGTTAATTCTTTCTCAGGTCTACGGTACTATTGAGTATAAGGGCGAGGGTGTATTCATTGCCGGTGGCTCAGGTATAACACCGTTCCTTTCCATTCTGAGGGATCTTCACAGGAAGGGCCGGACAGGCGGCAACAAGCTTATTTTTGCCAACAGGTCCGAAAAGGATATAATTCTGAAAGGTGAGCTGGAGGAGATTCTTGGAGATAATTTTATTAATATCCTTTCGGAGGAAAAAAACGACAGGTACGAACACGGGTTTATAACCAGGGAGCTGGTGGAGAAGGTAGCTGCCGGTGCTGACGGTTATTATTACCTCTGCGGGCCGCCTCCGATGATGCAGGCGCTGGAGGATATATTAGCCGGCATGAATGTCGGCAGCGGGAAGATAGTAAAAGAGTCGTTCTGACCCATTACAATACTACAAGCCTGGCATACCTGCCCTCATCATCCTTCAGGATATATATGCCCTGGGGGATGCCCATCATATTAAGGTGGTTGGTGTTTTCCTGGTTTAATACCCTGGAACCTTTTGAATCGTACATATTTATGTTCATGGTTTCCGGCAGGTATAACTTGCCGTTGGTACGGACCGGATTGGGGTAGACATAAATGATCAGGGGATTTGCGAGTGCGGGATGGCTTTCAAGCAGTCCCAGTGCGAAGATGCCCGGCACGGTGGCAGGGATGGTTGACCTTAACATTCCCTCATGCTCCACTGGTATGGATGCCCCGATGTTGGTCCACATGTTATCAATAGCCGCCGCCACCCTCAGATTTTTCAGCGGATATCCCATTTCAGGACAGGGTAGGGTTGCGAAGGTTTCACTTAGTGAGATATCCGGACTGGTTTCAATGGTATAATATCCTGCCTCAGGTATTATCCTGAATAGCTCACCAGCCGATGGCATGTCGGGAGGAGCGATGTCGTAATATTCGGCAATCAGCAGTACGGTTTGGCTGTTTGGGGGACTGGTTTCAAGGTGGAGGGGACGGGAACGGTTGCTTTTACCCAGGGGGAACCTCAGTTCCGGTTCACTGCTGTTGTCCATGTAAATGCCAAGGGGGCCGTCAACATACCCGGCATGTGAAAGTTCGCCATGTGAGGATCGCGGACCAAGCTTGAGAAGCCTGTTACCCCCTGTTATTATGTTGCCTTTTCCCAGCTGGAGCAAGCCGTCAAAGGTTATGTTGCCTGTTTTAATGGTTATCCCGGTTTCATTTCCGGCTACCAGGTTAGCAAGCAGTCCGCTACCGTCATAACCGTTGTTGATGATTGACTGAGGAGTTTTTCCGTTCATTACCATAAAGCTTTGTCCCTGTTCTGTCTGTTCATGACCGGTAAAATCAAGTATCATGTCACCCCTCACATGAAGGTTCGCATCACCAAATCTTACGGGGCGCTCCGACCGGCTCCTGATTGTAAGGTTGTTCAGGCGTAGGGGACTGGCGGCGAATCTGAAATCGGGCCTTGCATCGCCGGTCACATCGATAACAAGGTCGTTGAGCGCCACATTTGCCACCTCCAGGTCGTTTGTCCCCCTCTGTGCTGTAAGAAGCACAGTTCCCGACAGCTCGAATCTGCTGTCACCCCCTGTTATGCGCAGGTCATCGTCGAGTTGAAGTGTGTGGCCCCCGTCACTGAATGAGGCTGTGCCGCCAAATTGCAGCCGCAGGTTGTTCCTGGCATAAATATCTCCTTCCAGCTCAAAATGGCCTTCATCTTTTTCTATGTAGAAATTATAAGCTTCAATTAGATTGCCGTTTTTGGCCGAGAAGGCCTGGTTTTTTGCCGACCGTACATGCATGTTTACATTTTCAGGATTTTGGGTTGTTACCGTACCTGAGTAGCTGAGGTCTCCTGCCATCGTGAGTAATGAGTTCTCTTCAAAATATATCCGGGTGTTGCTGGCTGCAAAGTTACCGGCAACAGCATAGTTCCCGGAAAATCTTTTTACCCCGTTTTTCAGATGAAGGGTTCCGTAAGCGGCCCGGGGGATGTCTGTGGTTTCCTCCTGTTCGAAGTAAACTGCCGATCCGGGAGCAAGCTTTTTAAGTCCCGGAAGGGCAATGTTCCTTAGGATAAGGGTCGCACCGTCTCTTACATCCAGGCAGCCCGAGAATTCAGCTTCGGGCGGAATAATGAATGCTACCGGATCTGTACCGTTGCCTATCACTACTTTAGACCCGTTGCCGGAAACCTGCCACGGTACGGATAATTTTGCAGTGGAGCGGTTTGTGATATGGAACACTGATGAGTCGGCCGAGAAAGAAACCGGCATGTTCCCGCTTCCATCGCGCCTGTCGCCCCACGTTGACAGCTCTGCTGGTTCGCCTTCAGGTTTGCTGTAGAACCAGGTATATCCCGGTGGTGGCCCGGCCCGGACGAAATGTGCCGTAACATTTTGTAATTCAGACGGAAGAGATCTAAGTAAAGGGTTTGTCGCTTCACCTTCAGGCCCGCCTTCCCAGTGGCTGAATTTGTAACCATCAAATGCAACAGCTTCCAGTATAACCGGAATTTCACCGAAGTAGGTCCCTTTCCACGGATATACCGGATCACCTGTTCCGGGTGTCCCGGGCAGCAGGTCTATGCTGTTAATCCTGACATATCCCTTATCCGTGTCAGGGGTGTTAACCCTTACCGTTAATGTATCAGGCAGTCCGAAATACTCCATAAGGTGTCGCCACTGGTAAGAGTTCCGCTTTCTGATAAAATCCAGCATAACATTTATATGGGTGCGCCATGCATGAACACTCTCGGGAGTTCTCCACCTGGAAATGTGCCCGGCAATTTCAGGTTCAAGAGCAGCAGTGAATTCTCCAGTAAGTTCTTCTATCCGTTCAGTCAGCAACGATGTGTTCAGCAGATCGGCAAAACGGATAATGAATTGTTCTCTGAACGTGTTGTTTTCAAGGAAGCTCCGGAGGAGAAAAGTGGACCAGGGCGGATTGGGCCAGCCGGGGCCGTCATCCCGGGTGGCAAATTCAAGAGTGTTGTGTGAAGCCGGTTTCCAGTACAACCCGAAGCCGAAATCCATATCGAATGCCGCCCACCTCCAGCGCCCGTCATGCCCGTATGGCGCATCGGGTTTGAAGCTTGCGGTACGTTTCCTCCAGAAATCGATGTTGTTTGCAGGCCAGTCGGTGTTGTCGGAAAAAATATTTGCGATCTGGTAATCGATAAAGTTTTCGGTATCTATCCTGGTGCGGACATATTCATAATGTTCTTCGCCGGCCAGTCCGTTATCCCTTATATATGACAGGGTTTCCAGGTAATGGGTATTGTCCCCTTCTTTGACTGTGTGATGGTGAGTAAGGTAGTCGAGGCTGTCGTGGTCAATTCCGGCCACCCTCAGGAAATAATGCTTGTCGTATCTCTCCCTGATATTATGAATACCCCAGTATTCTCCGTTAATGAATACAAGTGCCGGCCTGTATGCCTGGATCTCAAAATTCAGGTTGCAGAAAACATGCTGTATAAGCGCATCCCTGAACAGTGTGTAATGATAGTCATTCCCTGAATTCCGGAGGATGAGCCGTTTATACTCTTCATCCCTGCCTGCTCCAAAAAAACTGTAAGCCAGCCGAGATTCTCCATACATGCTCCTGGCATAGATGCGCAGCGACTTCATGGGGAACGCCCTGCTCCAGCCGCCGTGAATCCTGAACCCGATATCTTGCGACAGGTCTGGATAGACAGAGTGGCTGTCCCAAAAAGCAAAGTGTGCCGGATACTCCCATTCCACGCCCCTTTGATGGTAGTTGGCCGGCTTTCCTCCGTCTGCCTCCTGTGTGGGATTATTTTTCCTCCATTCGTCAAACACTGCGCCGGGTGTATATACCCCTTTATAGTAGTCGAAAAGATTATCCTCAGATGTGGCAATTGTTATTACCGGGAGAGAGTATCGTTCCCTCGCTGCGGGGTGGACAAAATAGGTTTGTGTTCTGACGGGACTGGGGTTATAACCCTCTTTTACTGCTATGGCTCTGATCACCTTACCTTTGAACACCGGGGTCTGGGGAAAATACCAGGGAGGGGTATCATATGATGATGATTTGTTTGTCAGGCTGTCCGGCTCAGATGAGCGGTTATCGATCTTTATGGGATGAGTGTAAAGATGGGTAAAAAACGCTCCGGTCAGAAATGGCCCGTAAGGATCACCGGGCTTTCGAGGCCATGCATTCTTATACTGATAAGTCGAACCCTCAAGGTTGGAGGTATCGGGTTCCGACCCGTCGGTGGTAAAATATATCGAGGCGCCTGTTACTCCGGTTGACAAAACCAGGTTGAAGGGGTTATCATAGAAACCACTTGCATGTGAAAAGGAGGGAGAGGGCAGTTCGTCCTGTGCTTCGGCTCGGATAACCACCAGGGCAACGAGCAGTACAATGCTTATTGCCGGAAATGATGTTTTCCGGCGGTCCCTGGTAAAGAACTCCGTGATCAGCATATTTAAAACCGCTATTTTTTTTATGTTCTGTTAAATTAGCAGTTTTTATAGCTGAAAACTAAAATTTTCTAAAATTTTTTTGTATCAGGGCACCGGTGTCGCAAAATGTGAGGTGATTGCAGCCCTGTAAATGGTTACCGTATCGCCTTCTGGATCATAAAGAACTCGTTAATTCCTTCGAGGTCAATAACTCCTGTGAATTTGCCGTTCTCCTCTACCGGCACCATATCGTCACGCTTCATCTGCATCTTTTTAAACACATCGAACAGTGCCATACCGGCAGTCACCTTTTCAGCAGGATCGCCCATTGCATCTTTAATCTGCCCTTCTTTACCATAGTTGTTAAGTCCCCGAATCAGGTCATTCTTGGTAAGAATACCTGAATATTTACCATCTGAGGTGATGACAAAACCGCTGGTTGATATGTGTGCAAGTTTTTCCGCTGCCGTACCCAGTGACTCATTTTCATCAAGCTCCTCGTAGTCGGTTTTTACAATATCTTTTACTGTATAGTTGTTCAGGATGTCGTGATATTTTACCATCTCGTATTCGCCTTTTGCCCCAAGGAAGATAACAAACCCTATTACTATAAGGAAGGGGTTGTAAAAGAAACCTGCGAATATAAAAACAATTGCGAAGATCTGCCCTATGTCCTTTGCAATACTGGTTGCTTTCAGTTTGCTCATTTTTATCGACAGTGCCGATCTGAAAAGGCGGCCGCCATCCATGGGAAATGCAGGTATAAGATTAAATGCAACTATGAAAAGGTTAGCTGCAAGCAGCATAACAAGAAAGTTCTGCCTGGTTATCATGTCGTATGCCAGGTCACCCAGGTCAAGGGGACTGACAAGTGACAGGTAGAGCCATATTACCGCAGCAATTACCACATTAACAAGAGGACCTGCTGCTGAAATGATAAACTCATCTTTAGGTTTATCGGGCATCTCTGTTATATTGGCCATGCCGCCGATTGGCAAAAGGGTGATACTTTGCACCTTGCCGCCCAGTTTTATGGCAGTCAGGGAGTGACCCAGCTCATGAAGCAGAACACAGCCGAAAATAGCCAGGATAAACAATATATGCATAATTATCTGCTCAAATCCCAATCCCCTGCTAACACTGATAAAAACGATCCATGCAATCAGTAACGAAAAGGTCCAGTGTACTGACACCTTGATTCCAAAAGGCTTGCCCAGGTTTAACGAAAATCTGCTTTTCATTTTTTAAATTGTTTATACTGCTTAAGGTTTAAATTTCTTAGGGCAACTGCGCAAGGCAGATGCTATGTTTATGTCAAAACAGCAGCTTTGCCTTTGTTTTGACCTGTACATTTAAATTACAAAAGTTATTCCGTTTCATAGCAGGCCGGTTAATCCGAAGAACTCAGGAAAATATTTGTTGAATTTACCTGCATTGTGTGAATATTTTACTCACTTTTTACACAGGCTTTGTAACAATAATCAATTCATTTTTAGTCAGGGAAGGATATTCTGATGGTGATTTTCAAAATGCAATTCATCATTTAATCAATCAGTTATGACACTATTCAACATATGGAAAAACAGTGGGAGTGATAACTCTGGTACGCGGGTTGAAGATTTTCAAACAGGATATGATTTATCCGGCTTAAGTGAAGAACTGACAAATTATTATAGAATTAACAAAGGGATGGAGCAGCATATTGATAAAAACGCGGTAATCAGGGCAATGATATCAGTGATTGAAGATGATGGAGAACCGGATAAAATATTTGCACGGGATCTGGATGAGTACGAAGATCCAAAAAATATTACCGGAAAGGATGAATCCAGGGGATTTGTTCCTGATATGGCTGTATATTATGATGAGGCAGTGGATATTTACGAAGTGGAGATAAGTGGCGAAATCAATATTGAAAAATGGCTGGATTTGCAGTCATACGCCCGAAAACACAACGGAAACTTATACCTTGTAGTCCCGGATGTGGTAATGGACAAGGTCAAAAAGGTATTGAAAAGAAATAATATAGGCGTGGGGCTTTTATATTTCAATACCTGAAGAAAACAGGCTGCCCGGCTGGTGAATTCGGTAACATTGTCAATATCGGGTATAGTCACGGTGTAAAAAATCAGTGGTTCTGTTAAATTTCTCATAAATTTTTTTCATCTTGCCTGTGTGTAATTTAAGATGAAAAATTTTATGACTGATAAAAACTATATCCTGGTAATTGACGACGATCCCTACATATGCAGTATTCTGAAGAAGTACCTGGAGCAAAATGGTTTTGCAGTTGATGTAACATATAAAGGGTATGACGCCAAAGACCTGATTGCCAAAAACCGTTACGATATTGTATTGAGTGATTACCGTCTTCCTGATTATGACGGTATGAATATCCTGAGATATACACGATCGGTCAAGCCTTTTATTCCCGTTGTTATAATGACGGCATATGCTGAAATAAGCAAAGCTGTAGAATTGATTAAATCCGGCGCTTTTGACTATATAGTCAAGCCTATGCAACCCGAAATGGTTCTTGAGGTATTGTACCGGGCTCTGGATAGAAACAAACAGGCAATGACAAGTGCATCATTTGCTGACACTTTTATTAAGGGTAGCAGCGATAAAATGCATGAGGTTTTGCAACATGTTGGAATTGTTGCCCCAACTGACATAACAGTAATGATAGAGGGTGAGACAGGATCAGGCAAGGAATATATTGCTCGCGCCATACACCATTCAAGCAATCGCAGGAATAAATCCTTCGTGGCAGTCGATTGTGGTGCCATTCCCGGCGAACTGGCCAACAGTGTTTTGTTCGGTCATGTGAAAGGTTCTTTTACAGGGGCTGTAAATGACAAGACCGGTTATTTTCAGGAAGCCAAAGGCGGCACTCTCTTCCTGGATGAAGTTGGTAACCTCTCTTATGAAAACCAGGTTAAGATTTTACGCGCCCTTCAGGAAAAAATGGTAACACGGATAGGTGATAATAAATCACAGAAGGTAGATGTAAGACTGATTGCTGCCGCCAATGAAAGCCTGCAGAAAAAGGTTGAAGCAGGTGAATTCAGGGAAGACCTTTATCACAGGCTAAATGAATTCAGGCTACAGGTTCCCGCATTGCGTAACCGCAGGGAGGATATTGTTGAATTTGCCGGGCACTTTATTGCTCAGGCCAACAAGGCTTTTAACAAGAACTTGCAGGGTTTGGATGATGAGGCAAGAGAGTTGCTGCTTAAATACGAATGGCCCGGAAACATACGGGAGTTGCAGAATGTAATCAAACGGGCAGTTTTGCTCGGTCATGAGGATCTAATAAAACCCGGATTGTTGCCTGATGAGCTGAGGCACCGTGTTTCTTCCGGAAAAATCAGCTTATCTTCAGGAGCCGCCAAAACTGAGTTTACAGACCTCAAGTCAGCAACTTATTTAAATGAAAAGGAGTTGATACAGAATGCCCTTGAAAGAACCAACTATAATAAATCCCGGGCCGCAAGGATTCTGGGGATTGACCGTAAAACCCTCTACAACAAGATAAGGTTATATAACCTTGAGCAAAAAGAAGAGTAACAGTTTACCGCCGGTCTGTGTTCTTCATACTGTGTATTATTTCTACACTTCACGCCTCTGCCGGTATGCAGTGAAACGATTATCCCAACCCCTCCGGCGCATGACATCGTGCACGCCACCGCCAACATATACGTTTTCGCCAACAAAACAAATTTGTTGGCACAAAGCTTGCCATATTGAATTACTGACTTATTAATCTGTTTTACAAAGATTTTATTAAAATTAAAGAAGTTATGGAAAATTTCAGAGAAAAAAGACTTGAGAAAAAACTTGAAACACAGCAAACTGTAAGCATTGTTGTTTCTGTTATTCTCCTCCTTTCATTACTGGGTAATGTATTCCTTTTTGTGCGCCAGGGCAGGATAAGTGGTGAGAGGGATGAGCTTGAAACAGAACTGAGTGTCATTACCCAGGATAAGAGAGCCGCTGAGGCTTCAAATGTGCAATTGAAAGCCGACATCGAATCGTTAAATGCAAAGATTGAAGAACTGGGTGAAGATGCTGCCGCTCTTGAAATCGAAATCCAGGCCCGTGAAGCCAGGATACGACGGTTGTCCGGTCAGGTTTTCGAGATGGACAATTTGCGTGCACAGATAACAGAACTTGAGTCCTTTGAGTCAAAGTACCAGGAGGTTGTCAATGAAAAGGAAGAACTAATTGCCGAGCTTACAAGACTCAATGAAAAGCTTGATGCTGAAAGGGATAGATACAGTATGCTTGAAGAGAAAATTGAAGAAGCTGCTTTTTTACGTGCATATAATATCTGCGTACATAACTTCAGGGACAGGTGGATATGTCGCCCGGTAAAAATGGATGTGGCAAGGAGGGTCGACAGAACAACTGTTAGCTTTGAGATCAATGACAACATATTTGTTGATCCCGGTGAAAAGATTGTTAATATGGTGATTACCGGTCCGGAAGGCAATGTTGTCAGTCCCTCGGCTGAGACATTTGTGATTGAGGAGACCGGAGACTCAAGTTACTTTACCGGTCAGCGCACTATGATGTATGAAAACGAACCGACATCAATGTTTTTTACGGTTGATCATGCAACAAACCTTGAGAGCGGTACATACATTGTAAAAGTATATATAGACGGAGAAGAAGCAGGCATCGCTGATTTCACTCTCGAATGACATCCTGCCGCTGTTAAGGATAAGGACAATCCGATAAATATGTTATTGCAATAATAGCCATCGTCTCAGATGATGGCTATTATTATCTGACCGGAAATTTAAGACCTGCCGGAACCCGAAAGCAGTCCGTTAGCTGCCCTAAAAACCTCCCATAGAAAGGTGAAATCCGAACACTCCCCTCGTTCTGTCTGCCTGCCGTTGAAAGGGAAGCGCCAAGTACGGTTCAACAATTATCGCCCCGAACAGGTTTATGCGGAGTGCAATACCCGCGCTGAAAACAGGTATCCTCTCGTCTTCATCACGTGCTGGCCGCCATTTGGTCTTAACACTGTCAAAATCATGCCAGGCCAGTCCGCCATCCGCAAACAGGACAAGATCACTGAAAAACATTCTCGATTCTATAAGAGCCAATGCTTCCGGACCTGTAAACGGGTAACGTATCTCTGCATTTGCCACTGCAATTTTGCTTCCTGTCAGGTTATTGATATTCATAAACTGGTTTGACGTTTCTGCTGGCCGGTGAAGTTGCCTGAAACTGTAACCTCTTACAAAATAAGGGTTTCCAAGGTAGACAGGACGAATCTGATCAGCATCCCGGCCATATCGACCATGGTGCATGATGCGGAATCCAAGGGCAAGTGGTGAAAAGAAACGGTATTGACGGTAATCTGCCGTTAGTCCCCAAAAACCGAATTTTCCAATTGTTCGTTCAGCCTGGAACCGGTAGCGATATCCCCTCATGGGTGATGTAAACCCGAATATGGAACCGTCACCGACAAATGCCAGGTACAGCCTCGAAAGGAAAAATGATTCAGGAGCATCAAGGCGGTATTCGCTCCTGTCAACAAGCCTGTTGCCTATAAAATAATTATTTATGCTGTCAACCCTGAAGCTGTAAAGGCTGCCACTGGCACCTCCCTCAAAACGCTGTTGCCTTGATAACGGATACTGTCCTATCGCACCAAGCTCCTGCTCAAAAACACGTTGTTCAATCATGACAAGGTTTTGTACGGGTGTCCCTTCCACTTCATCAACCCTCATGAATGAGTATGCAGACCTGTAAGGCATGTGTGAAAAAGCGCCACCCCAGTTAAAACGACTCGTCTGGTTGAGGTACATAACCTGCCCCGCAATATCAAGGATTCTTCCCTCTGCCTGAACTGCCGTTATCAGTCGGTGTTCTCTGAGCATATCTCCGAAAAAGAGACTTACGCCTCCTGACATACCGGTGCCAAACCGGCCAACACCAGCTCCCACACCCATTCCACCGATTGCCTCGAGAGATAAACTCGGTTCATAATCCTCAAAATCAAATTGGTCATCATCAATTGTCGTATAATCCTGAAGGTTCCTGTCCACTATAAGAGGTTCAGGATGCGTGCCCGGCAATATTAAACTAGCTGCTGACATATCAACATCACTGTCTCTTATTACCGGTCCGTCCAGTTCGTCGATATTAACACTGTATATTTCATGGTTACCGTTGGAAAAAAGGATATATACCAGGTCACCGCTTTCCCTTGCTATATCGATAGCTGGCGAAAGACTTCCTATTCCCATTACGCCTGTCTGGATGTCTGTAATTCTTTTTACCTCCTGCCTGGTCTTGCTATACCGGTAAATATTCCTGAATCCATCAGCATTTGAAATAAAAAAGATATTATTACCATCGGGTGAATATTTCGGATTAAATATATCTGCACCAGGAAGAACATCTATTACTTCAATATTGCCGGTATTCATATCATACTCGGCCAGCCTGTAGTTGCCGTATCTGATAATGTCGAAATCCGTATTCCCTTCCCTGTCAGTAATAAATGCAATTTTTGATCCGTCAGGAGACCATGCCGGATGAAGAACGGTATACCTGTCATCAGTCAATTGTTGTGCTTCAGAGGTTTCCATGTCGTACAGGTAAAGGTTGGAGCGTCCCTGGCTAAGCCCTGAAAAGACGATATATCTGCCATCAGGCGACCAGTCCGGGTTGTTCAGTGATTTGATGCCTTCAGGTGCTATTTGAAGCACTGTTTCCGATTCATCCAGGTCTGCTACAATTATTACAGTCCTTCCACCTGAGAAACTTGTAAGAGCAAACTTTGAGCCGTCCGGGTTCCATGTACCGGCAGACTCGAGATAGTTAAACTCATCAATATGAGTATCACGTATCATCCTTGTGATTTCCCTTTTTATCTCCCGGTTTTCCACATCGGCAAGAAAGAAGTCAAGCGTAATTACATTTTTATTTGAAATGAATACAATATTTTGACCATCAGGGCTTAATGATGGTGCAATATTCATATCACCAGCATTGGTGGCATCAAATAGTTTTTTACCGGCAAATGCCTGCCTGCCGTCAAGTTGAGGTTCGAAAGTTCTCCGGAGGTTGTCTGCCCAAATACCGGAAAGGGAATCGGCCGGTATCCCTGTTAATGTATCAATGGCTCTTTCGTAACCCATCATTGCTGATGAGGTATAAAGGGGAAGTACCATATCATCACCAAAAGTGTTTGCAAAAAATGCCCAGAAAGCATGCCCCCAACGGTATGGAAAGTACTCATGCATTCTTTCTGTCATATCAGTGAGCGTAGGGATATCATCGTGCTTTACGGCATCTCTCATCCACATCGCTGTCTGGACATCAGAGCTTCCGATGGACAAATATTCGGACTGGCCTTCAGTCATCCACAAAGGCACATTCTGCATTGAATAACGGTTTTGACCGGTGCCTCTTCGACCGGTGAATATCCTGAAATGAAAAACGTGCGTAAGCTCATGACCCAACACATGGTCGGTATCTCGCCGCGAAGATGACAACGGCATAACAACACGCTGGCGCATACCTTCGGTAACCCCCCCGGTACCTATTCCCATAAGCTGGTCCACAACGGTGGTTTGCTGGAAATCGGCATGATTGTTATAAAGAATAATCGGACTCCTTTCATCAAGGGTGTCAAGAAATATTTCAAGATGTCTTTTATACCATCTTTCGCATAAACGGGCAAACTCATCGAGTTCCGTTTCATCTTCAAGGTAATGGTAAATCTCAAAATTGGGTGTTTTATAGATACGAAAATCGAAATCTTCATAAATGACCCTGTTCCTTCCGAAACTCTGTCCGTAAACTGCTTCCGGAACAAATAGTATCACAATTGCAAATGGGAGGAGTTTAACTAACCTTTTCATGATAATTACGAATTTGATATACAGTTACTATCCAAATAATATACCATAGATTATTAATTTACCTTACCATCGTCCGTCCTATCAGGGATTACCAGCCCGGTAGAGTATGATGAACATCGGACCAAAGAGGAAATAACCGGAAAATTTTTTGTGTGGTTTTCCGGATACCATGTAGAAAGTTTACACATTTCTTAAAAATATTATCCTGGGGTTACAGTAATTTCGTGGTTGAACAATGGCCTGGCTGTGGCCCAAAGCCGGGAGGGCGTAAATAATTATCTGGTTAATTATCTGGTTAATTCCCTGGAAAGAGCTCTTTCTTCAGTTCTGTCAGTACTTTTTTCATTTCAGTGATCGTATCTTCAACCAGGTCTTCAATGCCTTCATGATCTTTGGAGATCAATGTTCTTTTCTTGATATTAAGCAGTTTTCGCACTACTGTCTGGGCTTCAAGGTGCCGGTAGGATGGGAGCAGTTTATGGGCTGTTTCTCCAATATGCTCGCGGTTTTCTTCCATTATATAGTATCTGAATCTTTCAATTGCCTGGTTTGAATTATCGATGAACAGCCTGAGTGTTTGATTCATGAATTCAGAGTCATTACCTGCCATTTTCTGAAGTTCGGCAAGGTTGTATGGTTTAGGGCTTATCTCCTTTTTCAGTATGATCTCGGTTTTCAATTTTTGGTGAGTGCTTTTTCCCAGGCCGAGAATGTCACAAATCTTATTATAGAGATATATTTCTTTGAAAGGCTTTATGATAAAGTCATCAATGCCGGTTTTCTCAAATTGCATTACATCATCCCTGAGAGCAGCGGCTGTCATGGCGATAATGCGTGTTTTACTGTCCTGCTTCTTTTTGCGCAGATATTTTGCAACTTTTATACCGTTTATGTCAGGCATATGGATATCCAGTAGTATCAGATCATAATTGTTTTTATTGATCCTTTCTATTGCCAGGGAGCCACTATCTGCTAAATCATATTCACAGTTTAGTTTATCAAGGATGGTTTTGCCGAGCAACAGGTTAACGCTGTCATCATCGACCAGAAGAATCCTGATGCCTTTTAGCTTTTCTTTGTCAGTGATCTCATGGCTGGAAGAAAATATATCTTCTTCACTTGCTTTTTCATATGTAAGAATGAAGCTGAACCTGGTCCCGACTCCTTTCTGGCTGGATACAGAAAGACTTCCATTTTGAAGCTCAATCAGGTTTTTGCATATGGCAAGCCCGAGTCCGGTACCCTCATATACACCTTCTGTTTCCCTTTCTCCTCTGGTATATTGTTTGAATATATCTTTGAGGTGCTTATCGGAAATGCCTATTCCGGTGTCAATAACATCAAACTTAATGCTTATATTCCTTTCAGTTTCCTTATGCGCTGAGCACAACAGCCTGACATCACCATTTTTTGTGAACTTAAGGGCGTTGTTAAGCATATTCATGAGTATCTGCTGTAACCGAAGAGAGTCACCTCTGATGATTCTGTCTGCTTGTTTCTCTATTTTGTATTTGAAATCAATATTTTTCTGTCCTGCCCTGGAGGATAAGGCATCAAATACATACATTACTGTGTTTCTCAACCTGAACACATTTTTTTCAAAGCTGATCTGACCTGCCTCGATCTTTGAAAGCACCAGTATGTCATTGACCAGTGACAGCAGCAGTTCAGATGATTTATCGATGATTTTTACATATTTTCGTTGGTCGTGAGAAAGTTCTGTGGCAGCCAGCTGTTCTGTAAATCCCATAATTGCGTTAAGCGGAGTCCTGATTTCATGCGTTACCCTTGCCAGGAACCGGTTTTTTGCATGCCCATCTTTAACAGCCTCATTTTTGGATTTTCTCAGAATTTTTTCTGTAAGTTTTTCCCCAGTAATATTTCTGACCACAGCGATAGCGGTATTTACTTTATTATCTTTGAAAGACAGGGGCAAACCAATAATAAGATAATGATTCTTACCGAACTTGTACTCTTTTTCAATTCTCCTTCCATCAAGAACCAATGGTAATATTTCCATCCATTTCTTTTTCAGTTTCCCGTCAGGTATCTCATTTAATTTTTTCCCTATAAAATCTTTCGGTGTAAGCCCCACCTTTCTGAATTTACTACCCTCGGCGAGAATAAACCGCAATTCGTTGTTAAAAACAAAGATGTTCAACCCGGGAATGCTGTTAAGCAGGACACGGTACAGATCAATGTTCTTCTCAAGAGATTCCCTGGTTTTGGTTTTTTCAGTAACATCTTTTCCTGCAATCAGAATTCCTTTGACTGCTCCGTCCTCACCTGCAATTTTGATTGTTTGCGCATCTATTATGTGTTCACTGCCTGAACTTGATTGAAGTTTATATTCAGATTTCAGGCTGTGAGTTTTCGTATCGGCAAGAAAACTGCTGATCACTGTTTTTACTTCGATTTTTTCCTCCGGATCAACAAGGATCTCTGAAAAATCATCCCCCTGATATTCAGTGTCATCACTAATATCAAGGAGTTCAAGTGCCCTGTTGTTCATGAAGACAATCTTTCCATTCTTGTCTACAGCAATAATGAATAGTTCAAGCACATTAAAGCTGCTTTTAACAATAAGTGCATTTTGTGATTCACTCTGCCTTTTTTCAAACAGCTCACCCACAAACCTGATATTATTTAAATTGTTCATCTCATAAAGATACTTAAAACATCAATTTCTTCATTGAATTAGTGGCAGCAGTTTTATTTACCACTGGGGCATAATTCCACAATAACCAACCCTGCATAATAATATCAGCTAAATGATCAGCTTTCGTATTATTGAAGATAATCAGTTGAATAACCTGCCTCGGCCTCTGTAAAAGCTATGATGTGGAATAACATTTGACTTTTAACTTAAATGTTAACCAGTGAACACAAAACAGAATGTTTGAACTAAATTTATTGAAATTATGAAAAAATTACTTGCAATCATCAGTGACCCGGCAAACTGTGATACTTTTATACAGTATACCTGCCATATGAGTGAGGACATGAGCCGAATGCCTTATTTCCTGTATATACTTAATCCGGCAGTATACACTATGAGCTCAGGTTCAGTAAGGCCCGGAACAGAAGCGATTGGATTTGACATAGAGACAGATAAGAAGAATGCACTAAAACTTATCCAGGAGAATATCAATAAGGTTAAGAAGAAGGTGCCCGGAAATTTACCATTTAATTTCAGTGCAGAGCTTGGACCTGCGGATATGGTAATAAAGCGGATGCTGGCTGAAAACGGAGCTGACATGTACATTGTGGAAGGGAGACAAAAAAGCGGTATCTGGGGCCTTGACAACGTTAACATAGAACTTACGCAAAAAGTTGATTGCCCGGGATGGATTATTCCTTATAAATTTCACTATAGGCCGTTCAGGAATATTATCTATGCTACGGATTTTAAAAAGGCAGATATAGACACCTTGAAAAGCCTGATTAAACTGACCGGGGCATATTCTCCCTATATTACTGCGGTGCATTTAACAGGATCAGATGATTTTGAAAAGAAGGTCAAAAAAACCGGTTTTGAGAATATGATAAAGGAAAAAATGGGCTATAAGAATAGCAGGGTAGTTCCTCTTGTTGAAAGGGGAAAAAAGAGCCCGGGTGAATACATCGACGAATTTGCTGTTAAAAATGATGCAGACTTGATAGTGTTACTTAAAGAGAATAAAAATTTTACAGAACGGTTGTTCGGGAGCAGCTTCTCAAAGAATGTGATCAGAAAAACAGAATTTCCGGTACTGGTGTTCCACGAATAATGAGAGGTGCCGGTGTGATCTATTTTTTCCTTTTATGTATATGGGTTGCATGCCCGTAATAGACCTCGGCGGCTTCCATAATTGTTTCCGACAGGGTGGGGTGGGGGTGTACCGTGAGTTCAAGGTCGCGTGCAACGGCTCCCATCTCTATGGCCAGCGTGACCTCTGAAACGAGGCTGCCGGCGTCCTTGCCCACCATTGCAGCACCAAGCAGCCGGTCGGTTTTCGGATCTATTAAAAGCTTGGTAAAACCATTTTTAACACCAAGAGATACGGCTCTGCCCGATGCAGCCCAGGGGAACTTCGCCACCTTGTACTCAATCCCCTGATCTTTAGCCTCGGTCTCGGTCAGCCCCGTCCACGCAATCTCCGGGTCTGTAAAGACCACTGCAGGGATGGCCTTGGGTTCGTATGCCGTCTTGTGCCCCGCAATATGCTCGGCCGCGACCCTGCCTTCATGTGATGCCTTGTGGGCCAGCATAGGCTGACCGGTAACATCGCCAATGGCGTATATATGATCAACATTGGTGCGACGCACCAGATCTACCTTAATAAATCCTTTATCCTCCATCTCAACTCCTGCCTCTTCCAGTCCGATCCCTGAGGTATTTGGCTTACCCCCGATAGATACAAGCACCTTATCGAATGTGTCGCTTTTCTTCTCACCCTCCTTTGTTTCAAATTCCACGATGAGTTTTTTCCCTTTCGGGGAAACAGATGTAACTTTGGTATTGAACATTGTCTTTTGCATCAGGTCTTTGCGTTCCTTTTTAAATACATCCCTCAGGTCCTTGTCTGATCCCGGCAGTATATCGGGAGTGAATTCAACAATGGTTATATCAGATCCGAGAGCCTTGTATATAACGCTCATCTCCAATCCTATATAGCCAGCACCAACAATGAGCAGCTTTTTGGGTACATCCCTGAGCTTAAGCGCTGTTTCGGCATTCATTATCAGGTTATCATCAAACGGGACATCAGGGAGGCTGCCTGGTGCAGCCCCTGTGGCTATGATCAGACTTTCAAATTCTATCTCCTGTTTTTCCCCTTTCTTTTTGCTTTCATAAGGCGTAAACCCCAGTTTGTTCTTACCGGTAAGTATGGCAGTACCTTGCATATAATTAACTTTTCTTGCTTTCGCCAGCTGCCCCAGTCCCCCGGTCAGTTGTTTGACCACCGAATCCTTCCAGTCCCTGACCTTGTCAATATCCACCTTCAGGCCTGAAAAGCTCAGGCCCCATTCGCCGGCATGCTCCGCCTCCTCCCTGATACGTGCAAAGTGGAGAAGCGCCTTGGTGGGGATACATCCATGAAAGAGGCACACTCCACCCGGGTCGGGTTTGGGGTCTATAAGTGTTACGTCAATACCGAGGTTGGCCGCCTGGAACGCAGCGGCATATCCCCCCGGTCCTGCACCCATAACAATAAGTTGCTTTTTATCCATTTCAGTTGATTTGATCGTTTATATCCTTTTACTGCGGCAGCCAGGTAATAACTGCTCACCTGCGCCGCTTTGCAGTCACCAGTCTCTTCAGCCACCTGATCTTACCTGAACATTGTCAGCAAGGGGTTCTCCATCGCTTCGCACAGCCACCTCAGGAACCTTGCACCGTCGGCGCCGTCTATTATCCTGTGGTCATAGGACAGCGATAGCGGCAGCATCAGCCTGGGTTTGAATTCTCCGTCAACGTACACAGGTTCCATCTGCGATCTCGAAACACCAAGTATTGCTACATTCGGCCTGTAAACAATGGGGGTGAAGTTTGTACCCCCAATGCCGCCCAGGTTGCTTATCGCGAAATTGCCACCCTGGAGTTCGTCGGGCATTATCTTCTTTTTCCGGGCCTTCTCCGCCAGCTCGTTAAGCTCGACCGAAAGCTCAGTAATCGATTTTTTGTCCGCATTCCTTATCACCGGCACCAGGAGTCCCCGTTCTGTATCAACAGCTACCCCTATGTTCACGTATTCTTTGTAGACAATTTCCTCATTCTTCATGTCGATGCTGGCGTTAAACCTGGGAAAAGCCTTCAGCGCCTCTGCCGCTAATTTTAGAAGTATGGCAGTTAAAGTAAGCTTTGCACCCTCTTTTTCAACATGCCTGGAGTATTTCTTCCTGAAATTCTCAAGCTCTGTTACATCGGCTTTGTCGAACTGGAAAACATGCGGGATGCTTTGCCATGATTCTGCCATTGTTTTGGCTGTGATCTTCCTGATTGAGTCCATCTTTTCACGCCTTACGTTGCCGTATTTAGAGAAATCGGGCAGTTCGTAGTCAGTAACAGCAGGTGTAGGCCCGTGACCTTCAAGCATCTTTTTAGCATGGGCTTTTACATCTTCGACAGTGATCCGGTCGTAGGGCCCGGATCCGGTGACATTATAAATATTGATACCAATCTCCCTGGCGAGGCGGCGCACTGAAGGGGCTGCGGCCACTTCAACGGCTGGTTTGTCAGGCGGGCCTTCTCCGGCCGGCCGGGCATCAGAATACTGGTCCGCATCGGGTTTTTCTTCCATTGCCGGTTTTTCTTCTGCCATCGTTGCAGCAGGTTCACTGCTCCGGGCATGCCTTTCTTCTCCGGGCTCTTTCTCTCTTTCGCCGGCGGTTGTTTTGGCTTCCGTCTCAGGTTTTTCCTGTTCAGCCTTTTCTTTTTTGCTCTCTTCTTCTGTCTTTTCCTTCTTATCTTTTTCCTCTTTCTCTTTGGCATCCTCTCCGGCTTCGGTGTCGATGGTAAACATCACCTGTCCTACCTTTACCTCATCTCCTTCCGATACTTTAACTTCCTTGACAACACCTGATACATCTGAGGGCATCTCAAAGGTGGCTTTGTCGCTCTCCATCTCGGCCAGGTTATCGTCGGCTTCAACTTTGTCGCCCGCCGAAACAAGTATCTCCAGCACTATGGCAGTGGTGACATTATCGGCAATCTCGGGCAGTTTTATCTCTTTGATCATTTTTGTTCCGTTTTAAATATCTAATGGATTAGCTTTTTTGCTGTCAATTTTGAAACTCTTTTTAGCTTTCATGACACTTTTTTTATCCAGCTTCCCTTCCCTGTAAAGGCTGTGGATTGCAGCATAGGCTATATGACGGTCGTCTACCTCAAAGTAGTCCCTCAAAGCCCTGCGGTTATCGCTGCGGCCGAAACCGTCGGTGCCAAGAACCGTAAGCACTCCCGGGAACCAGCGACTGACTGTCAAAGGTATCGCTTTCATGTAGTCATGGGCCGCGATGCAGATACCGTCTTCCCCTTCGAGGCACTCCTCTATATATGTCTTTCTGGACTTTTTATCGGGGTTTAACCGGTTCCACCTGTCAGTCTCCCTGGCATTGTCATAAAGCTCCTTGTAGCTGGTCACGCTCCACACGTCGACAACAACTTCAAAATCCTTCTCCATCATTTCAGCAGCCCTCAGAGCTTCATTCAGTATAGATCCACTACCGAAAAGGTGTATCTTTTCACCCTTTCTTTTGCGTGATTTCCTGAACCTGTACATACCCTTGAGTATGCCATCCTCCACCCCTTCGGGCATTTTGGGCATTTTGTACTTTTCGTTCAGTACGGTTATGTAATAGATCAGGT
>SLMM01000073.1 GCA_007133565.1 Bacteroidales bacterium | reverse complement strand
GGATCGGGCCCATATTCTCGTCGGGTCGTAATGCCTTCATATCGGTGAGTATACCTTCTCCGGGTTCAGCCCCGAGCTGTGCAAGCCGGTAGCGTTTCCATTTGGCGAGAGACTGCACCACGCTGACCCTTTTTGACGGCATGTCCCTCAGCCTTATTTCAACAGGCCTCTCAATACCATTGAGGTCATCATTGATGCCCGTATCTTCAGCTACTATCAGAGGGGCTACCACCCTGGTAAGGTTCAGCTCTTCGCAGAGAATTGATGAAAATGTGGTTTTTACGAGGTCTATTGCTCTTTCCGATTCAATACCCCCTTTAAGAAGGATACCTTGCTGATGTTCTAATGTTTCCATGTTCTGAGGTTTTAATTAATAGATTATTAGTTGATTTCCTGGTGTTAAAAAAAAAGCCCGCTGTTTATGCGGGCCGGTAATATAATATTGTCATGACCATCCCGCCGGGTGGAGATAAATTATTGTTGTTATTATTATTTCTGCAGTTCATATTGTTTTTTATAAAAAAACCCCCCGGTTTTTCCGGAGGGCTCTTGTGTTTATTTCAGGGATTTTGGTTCCTTTTAAACTAAATAACCTCCGGGCTTTTGAACTGATTATTGTTCAAAGCATTATTAGTGAGGTTATTGTTATTAAGTGCAAACATGTTTTATAACATAAAATCATTACAAACATACTATCTATTTTGAAATAATCAAACATTTCTCCTGGAAAAAGTCGAAATTTTATTTTCAAAAAGCAACAAAGTATTGACTTACAGTTAGAAACACTTATTGTTATTCTTAATATTTAAAAGTGCGGAATTTTGCCGTCAGGAAGGTGTGAGTTGAATATGTTTATAACGGCTATCTTTATTATATTTATCAGGCAATAAAAACATATTAACTATTATGACTACAAGAAGAGAGACTATCAAACTGATAGGTGCAGCAACTGCAGCTTCGGTAATGCCGGGACTGGCATGTGCCGGCAGGACAGCAAGGCGGCAACATGAATTTGTATTTTGTCTTAATACCAGTACTATTCGCGGACAGGAGCCGGGTTTGACAGGATCGGTCGAGATTGCAGGCGAAGCCGGTTACGATGCCGTCGAACTGTGGGTGGGAGAGGTGCAGGAATATCTTGAAAGGGGCAACAGCCTTGCGGAGCTTAAAAGAGTTATACGCTCAAGCGGGGTAAAAGTGGCCGGGGCAATCGGCTTTGCACCCTGGATTGTTGATGATGACGAACAGCGCCGCAAGGGGTTTATCCAGATGGAGGAGGAGATGAACCTGATGGCTGAGCTTGATTGCGAAAGGATTGCAGCTCCGCCCGCAGGCTTTCATCAGAGGAGGGACCTGGACTACAGGAAGGCGGCTGAACGCTACGGGAAGCTGCTGGACCTGGGGAGAAAAACAGGTGTAATGCCGCACCTGGAATTATGGGGTGGCTCCATGTCTCTTTACACCCTTTCACAGGCGTTGTATATAGCTGCTGAAACCAATGATCCCGATGTACGTATACTGGCTGACGTGTACCACCTTTTCAGGGGCGGCTCGGGGTTTAACGGACTGAAGCTGGTCAGGGGCAGTGCCATTGAGATGTTCCATATAAATGACTATCCGGGCGATGTGCCGCGGGAGGAACAGACCGATGCCCACAGGGTTTATCCGGGCGACGGTGTTGCGCCCATTAAGGAGATCATGTCGGAGCTTCATGAAATGGGAGGCGTAAAGGTGCTTTCCCTTGAGCTGTTCAACAGGGATTACTGGAAACAGGATGCCCTGGAGGTGGCGGAAACAGGACTCAATAAGATGAAAGACCTTGTTGAAGAGGTGGTGTGATTGTAATATACTGAAGCTTCCTTAGTGTGTGATAAGTTTGAATTTAAATGACTGTTTCAATTTGTTTCCCAGGCAACCTTGTGCTTAGACCTGCCATAGTTATTTTTATTATTCCTTTAACGGTTCTGGCCATGGTAATGCTGTGCAGTGAGACGGCAGCAGAGACCCTGCCTGTTAAATCTTCCGCAGATGAAATTGTCATTAACGAGATAATGGCTGCAAATCTCGACATTATTGCTGATGAAGATGGTGATTTTGCCGACTGGATTGAGATACTGAACGCGGGAAGCCAATCTGTCAGCCTGGAAGGATGGGGGTTGTCGGACGATTATGAAAGACCTTTCAGGTGGGTCTTTCCCGATATTGTTATTCAACCCGGTGAATACCTTTTGGTCTGGGCCTCAGGCAAAGACAGGAGAAATTCATTAAAGCCCCTTCATACCAACTTTTCCATATCATCTGAAGGAGAGGAGGTGCTGCTGACTGATCCTCAGGGATTACTCTCTGATCATCTACCACCGGTTGCTGTTCCCGGCAACATATCATTCGGAAGGGTATTGGGATCGTTTGATGAGTTTGGCTATTTTAATGTTCCGACACCAGGATACGAAAATCACCATGAGAGTTACCATGGTATTGCCCCGCCACCTGTTTTTTCTGTAAAGCCTGGATTTTATTCTGGCTCTCAGACGGTGGAGATAAGTCACCCTGATCCGCTTGCAATTATAAGGTACACAACCGATTCTTCAGAACCTGAAGGGTCATCTGCCCGATATACAACCCCTTTAACCCTTGATGATCTTTCAGGTGTCCCAAACGACATCTCTGAGATTAGAACCAATCCCCATGAGGTCCCTTCAAGCATTCAATGGTACCCTCCGGCAGCGGAAACGGACAAAGCACATGTTATCCGGGCAGTTGCTTCTATCCCGGGCTATATAACCTCAAATGCAGCAACGGCCAGCTATTTTACAGGTCACAATCTCCCTTCGCTTCCTGTTTTCAGCATATCCACGGCGAATGAAAACCTGTTTGACCATTATCGGGGCATCTATATCCCCGGCTATATCTTTGAACAGAATGGTTATGGAAGCGGATGGTACGGTCAGCCAAATGCAAATTATTTCCAGAGAGGTATTGAATGGGAAATTCCTGCTTCTCTCGAATTTTTCGAGGAGGGTATGCGCGTGCTTACTCAGGATGTGGGGGTCAGAATACACGGGGGCGGGACGAGGGCCCTGCCCATGAAATCTCTCAGGATCTATGCCAGAGGCAGCTATGGCAACTCTTATCTTGAGCACGATTTTTTTAAAGGCCAGGGTGTTCAGGCCTTCAAAAGGCTAATCCTCCGGAACAGCGGACAGGATTTCTACGGCTACGGCACCATGTTCAGGGATGGCTTCATGCAAAAGCTTATCGAACCCCTTGGATGGGATATACAGGACTATGCCCCTGCAATAGTCTTTCTGAACGGCGAGTACTGGGGGATTCACAACACCAGGGAAAGATATGACCGGCATTATTTTGAACGCAGATACGGTATTGGAGAAGGTGACCTTGATTTTCTTGAATCAAACCGGCGGGTAATTGAGGGGTCATCCGGCAACTACGACTCCATGATCTCATTCGTGGAGGATAATCCGCTGTCCGATCCTGCTGCCTACAGTCATCTGCAGACACTGATGGATACGGATAACTATACCGATTTTTTCGTGGTTAATATCTTTTTCAATAATATAGACTGGCCCGGACACAATCTTAAATACTGGCGATACAGCGGCGAAAGATTTAATAATCCGCCTCGGGGACTTGATGGCAGATGGCGGTGGGCGTTCAACGATTTTGATTTCGGTTTCGGGAACACTGGCGAACCCTATCCGCATAACCAGAACACCCTTGCCTATGCAACCCATCCGGAAGGCGGTGACTGGCCGCCAAATCCACCCTGGTCGACTTATCTCATACGCAGGCTTCTTGAGAACGAGGAGTTCAGGAACGGTTTTATCAACAGATTCGGTGATCTGATGAATTCAATTTTCCGGCCGGGATATATGGTTTCGCTTATCGACAGGCAGGTCATGGCCCTGGAGCCCGAGATTATGCGGCATATGGAGCGCTGGGGGCACCCCGGCACATCTGTGGAAGATTGGTATGCAAATATTGAAAGAATGAAACGGTTTGCCAACAGGAGAGGCGATCACCAGGTTTCCCACATTCTCGGGTATTTTGAACTTGAAGGAACCTACACTCTCGGGATAGATATTGAAACTGCAGGTGGCGGGACGGTAAAAGTAAACAGGTTGTTGCTTGAGGACGGAAAAATGTTTCCCGCAGAAGAACCTCCGGAGTTTCCCTGGCGCGGTAACTATTTCAGGAATATACCGGTACCGCTTACAGCTGTACCTGCTCCTGGATACATGTTCGTGAGGTGGAAAACTTCCCGGGGCGAGGAGTTATTTGATAATCCTTATATTCTGGATACCAGTGAAGATATTACCATGACTGCGGTGTTTGCCCCGCGCGACACCTTCTTTCCCGAACCCTTTGCGGTGAGCGGCAATGCCCCTTACCTTTTCACAAAATGGGAAGCGGATGAACCGGCAGGCAGCCATCCCCCGCATATGGCTTTTATTTATATGGATGAGCCCGAGCCAGGCCCTGATGCGCAGATAGGAGGATTTACATCAGGCAGTTATGACCTTGACAGCAGGACCCGTATAAGCGGTTACGGCTGCGGGGGCTTTTCGTTCCTCAATACCAGCAATGAGGACGGTAATCCGGGTTATCCCGGAAGAAGGCTGGGTGGCGTTCTGCTGGCCCTTGATACACGCGATGCTGAAGATATTCACCTTATGTTCCATGCAGCTACAGTTTCAAGAAACAGCCGTATATATAACCTCAGGCTTCAGTACAGGCTTGATGACCATAGTGAGTTCACTGACTTTAAAGGCCCTGACGGAGAGGTTGTTGAATACAGGTGCGGCTATAACGGCCATTCACGGCGAACAGGCCCTGTCCCGCTTCCCGAAGAGCTTCACGGGCAAAAGTATGTTCAGTTGCTTTGGCGTTATTACTTTACAGGCGAGAGGGAGGATACTGAGAGTGGCGCAAGATCCGAACTGCGGATTGGCAGTATTGCGCTGTGGGAAGGCAGCGAAGTCCCGGCTGACTTATCCCTTCCTGAAGTGTCACTGGATATTGAAAAGGATATAATATGCGACAATGATACGGTAAAGATCTATGCCATTTTTGGAGATGCCGGAAACAACACGCTATATAGCTGGTATGTAGATGACATGTCTGTCGGTAGCGGAAACGGGAGCCATCTTTTAATTGAACGGCCTGATGACGGGACAAGTGTCAGGGTAAGGGTTGATGACACTGATTTGTGTATGATTGGCCTGCCTGCGGTTTCTGAATTACTGGTGCTGGATGTAAGGGAAGCGCCGCCCCGGCCATCGGTAACCGCATCTGACAGTACACTTGAGAGCAGCTCTGCCACAGGCAACCAGTGGTTCAGTATCACTTCAGGCATTGTTGAAGGGGCTGACGGACAACTATTTGTGCCTGAAGCTGACGGGCGTTACTATGTAATTGTAAGCGACGGGTATTGCTATTCGGATCCTTCCGATACTGTGGAGGTCATCATCACAGGCATAATTCCCGGGCCTGAAAAGGACACAGAAAAGATTTCAGTATATCCCAACCCGGCTGGCAACAAGCTTTATGTCAATTTGGGGCCTGTGGCAACAGATGCCACCAGATGGAGTATATATAACACTGCCGGAAGAGTTGTGAAGTCAGGAGTTCATACGGGTACTGATCCGGTAATCGAAATTACACTCGATAACCTTTATCCAGGGATATATTTTATTAATATTAATACAGGCAGCAGCAGAAAAACCCTGAGATTTATAAAGAGGGGGAAATAAATTTGCAAAAATTTACCGTTAGCCGGTATTCCCTGTGTGCCGCTCATGCTCCGGAATGTGGAGGGTATTGCATTCCCTCCTGTCTGCATATATATGCCATAAACATTGGAATACTGGAAATATTTGGGAAATCAGGTCGTTGGATAAGTATGTTAAATCACAAAAATTAAAATTATGTCATTAAGAAATTACAGCCAACCGGCCAGATTATTGTCAATCCTTGTAATCCTGTTTGTTTATCTTGGTTCAATGCCGTCAGCCGCCCAGCAACTGCCTCAGCAGCAGATGCAACCGGCTGAATACTCAGATGAGGAGCTTGTCGTATTTATAAATGCGGCCCAGAAGGTTATGCCGCTTCAGCAGGAGAGCCAGGAGAAGATGATTGGAACGATTGAGGACGAGGATCTTACGGTCGAGAAGTTCAACAGCATACTTGAGGCACACAGTACCGGTCAGGAGGCCGATGCGACTTCACAGGAGATCGAATCCTTCAATATAGCCATAGAGGCTATACAGGAAATCCAGATGGAGTACGAGCAGGTTATAGTTGAGGCCATTACCGATGAGGGGATGGCTCCTGCCAAATATGAGGAGATACTTGCCAATTACCAGCATAATCCTGAGCTTCAAATGAGAGTGGCCGTTCTGATGGAAGATATGCAGGATGATTAACTGACTGCTAGAAAGGATATCCTATTGCGAGGTTCAGGACAAGATTATCCCTTCTCCACTGTGAATCTAAAAGCCTGACTCTTTGAAAATACGTTTCGCCCTCACTTACAGCGTAAGGTATTGCCAGGGGGAATGCCAGGTCAAACCTCAGAAGGAAGAAGGTAAAATCAAGCCTTATACCCGCACCGGTTCCCAAAGCAATCTGCCTGAGGAAACCGGAAGAAGTGAATGCCCCACCGGGGGCATTTTTCTTTTCCCGAATGTTCCATATGTTACCGGCATCTGCAAATATAGCGGCCTTGAAGACATTGCCAAGGTTAAGCCGGTATTCCAGGTTCATTTCAAGCTTTATTTCTCCCGATTGGTATATGTTGAAGGTTGAAGCAAGGGTGTCGGGCGGCGAATATGAACCGGGGCCAAGTGTGCGGGGATGGAAGGCCCTGATGCTGTTGCTGCCGCCTATCGTGAACAGTTTTGTATAGGGCAGGGAGGTTGAGTTTCCATAAGGCAGGCCCAGTCCGGCAATCACCCTTCCAGCCAGTCTGTTACCGCCATAGGTGTCAATATAGTGCCTCACATCCATGTCAGCTCTGAAGTACTGGGAAAATCCCTGGTTAAAGAAAGTAAATTCACCCGTTTCATCCTTGCCCGCCAGTCCCCCATACCTGCCTGCCAGGTATGCCAGATTGCCTGAAGCGTCAAGGTTCAGGTTAAAATACCAGTCGTTGCGTTCATTGCCGGACAGCTGGGTGTTGTAGAAAAACGAATAATCAGCTCCAAGCAAGAACTGCTCGAACATTCCCTTCCTGAGAAGCGCTTCATCAGTGAATATCCGCTCGTATTCCTCAGATATCCTTCCCAGTCCGAATACATTGAACGAAAAAGGATTTAACCGGTGCTGCTTAACAGAGGAGGTGTTCCACTGGTAACCGAATTGCGATTTCGAAGAGGAAAGGCTGAAAGCATCCGTACGGTCAAGGTAGCTGAAAGCAAGCGACATGATGGTACGTGGCATATACCTTGGCGACACCCTCCCGGGTTTAACAGGCGAAAGAAGTCCCGGCAGTGTCAGATCGGACGACAGCCCTGCCTCAACGCTGTTAACTCCCTTTTGCCCGATCAGTGTTTCGAAAGCACCGTCAATGTTTATGCTTAAATTCTCGGCGCCTCCAAGCAGGTTCCTGTTGCTGAATGATGCAGTAATCCCGGGTCCCGCAAAATTATTTGATTTGGATACTCCCCTGAGCTCGGCGCTTATGTTCTTTTTCTCCATGGGAGTTAGTATGATGCGTACATCCAGGATGTTCCGGGAATCATACCTGTCATTCAGTGCATGATCCGACATATCAGTGTGCTTCCCTGCATTCCCGTTTTCTGCATTATCCTCACCATAAACTGTGTTGCCAGTGCCGGTAAGGGAGGAGTTGCTGCCGGGTGAGCGTTCAAAGCGTATATTAACAAACTTGAAAACGCCGAGCCCGATCAGATGCCTTATGGACAGAACGTGGTCGCTGTTCCTGTATACCTGCCCACTCTCAAAATGGATTGCATTTAGAAGTGTTGTTTCATTTACCGGCAGAACCCCGGCATCTGATATTATCGCGGTGCCTGTCTCTCCGGATCTAAGGGATTCGGCTACTGTCAGGGAGTTTCCTGTCCGGCCCTTCTCAACCCTTACATTTCCGATCCTGTATTTCTCCAGGTCACGGACCGGAACATCAGGCTTAATGACAAGGTGCAGGTCCACTTCCCTGTTGCCGGCAGTGCTGTCTGCCCTGAAGAGAAGGTAGTCGGCGTTGAAATAAAAGAATCCTTCTTCCTTTAGGTGTCTGTCAATCCGTTCGCGCTCCCTTTTCAAATCATTAAGATTGTATATGCTGCCCTGGAGAAGACTTGTATTCTCCATGACACGGTTTATTGCCTCGCCGGCATCAGTAACAGGTGAAGGCAGATAAATATTTCCAATTCGGTAAGGTTGCCTGATACTGACACGGTAATTCACTGCCTTCTCTCTGCGCCTGGAAGCGGTATCCCAGGTAACTTCAGCATCAAAATATCCCATGTTGAAAAGCCGGTTTTCCATCAGGCGCAGGGTCCTTTCGGGGTTCACATCATCGAACAGTACCGGTGGCCTTCCAATCCGGGTATTTATCCAGTTGCCTATCCCCCTGTCCCTGCTGCTGGTAATGTTATAAAGCCAGAGTCTCGGCCGCATTGTCAGGATCTTGTAGTTTGGCCGCGGAGATAGCACCGATTCTAGTTCTCTTTCGATCGCCTTTATGTTTGCGTCAGGTGCAGAGGGCTCTATGCTGATACTGCTTCCTCTGTACAGGCTTTCATCTTCAGCAAGATGTCTGGTTCCGGAGCATGAGGAAGCGGCAATTAACACAAAGATTATTATGGCAAGGTGCAGAATAGGAGGGGAGATCCACAGCAGGTACCTGTGCGCACTCTCTCTTATTGTTCCATAATTTACATACTTTGTCATAACATCTGTGTGTTACGGAGGCATTTTATGCCGTTATTCAACCTCTTCATCTTCCCTTCTTCTGAATAGCTCTCTTACGTTGTTGTAGCTTCGTGAAAACATGACTGAAACTCCCGTCTTTGTCAGGTCCGGCTCTATCAGGTCAGTATAATCCCTGGTCCTGAAGCCTTTCAATATTACATTTCCCTCCGGGGTGAGCAGGTACTCGAGGGAGAAGTCCCCCGCAATATCACCGGCATTGGCCCTTCGCCTTGTTTCATCCTCAAGCTCAATATTTCCGCCTACCGTGACCCTGATCCGCTCATCGAAAAAATTGCGCGAGACCTCCATCTGCAGCTCTGTCCTTCCGGCGATGGTTCCGTTCATATAATCTTCGTAGGACACTATTTCAAAATCAATGTCAAGGCCCCTTATATGCCGGTCCGACATCCTGTTCAACTGTTGTGACAATATCTGGCTTGCCGATGTCCTTGCGGCCGATGTGATTCCTCCACCTGCATCAGCAGCAGCCAAAGGGTTTTCGGGGATAAACCCTCCGAGAATAAGCAGTGCAAAAACCTGTTTGTTCAGTTCCGATTCATTTCTGTTAATCTCGTTTATCCTGGCCATTAATGCGCCGCCAAGAGCCCGCCTTTGTTCAGGAGGCATATCAATTTCAAATGTAATTCCGGGGTTCATAAGGTTGCCCTTCATGTTAAGGTATACCTGAAAAGGGAACTGTTGTCTAATACCTGCTGCACTGCTCTGGTCAGCCGGTATATGTGCTCTCATCAACTCCCGCGCACTTGTCCGCACCGAATAGATGGCAGTGATGTCCATATCTGCACCAAGCGGATCACCCGTCCACACAATGCTGCTTCCGGGCCTTATCCTGAAGTTTCTCCTTAATACATCGTAAAAGGTAAGAAGGTACTCACCTTCGGCAATCTCGTACCTGCCCGAAAGGTTTACAGTGCCGCCCTGGTCTACACCGAAACTTAGTACTCCGCCACCCTTCAGCAACAGGTGGTCGCCGGCAAAATCGTCTATAATAATTTTAATCTCTGATTGCCTGTCAAGCTCAATATTGAGGCTTACCTCGGTCCGTTCAAGCTGGGAGGTGATCTCCGTCGATCTATCTATTTCTGCTGCCATCAGCATGAAGTCAGTTTCAGGAGAAGTAATAAATTCCACAACCCCTTCATCGCCTATTGCTTCAGGGGCACTTTGCGGGATTATGAAGGTAAATGCCGACCCCTCATTGAACCTGATCCTGCCTTCCAGCGACGGGTTGTGGTGGCTGCCCCGCAGGCGCAGATCACTGTCCATCAGAAGCCGCCCGTGATAAAGATCATTATGTGTCCGGTCCAGGTTCATCAGCATGAAGTTTCTTGTGCTTAGGGCCAAATTGAACAATATATTGCCCGGGTCGGCATAATTGACACTGCCGTTTACCAAAGCACTTCTGCCCAGGGAGTCGTTCAGATTAAAATTATTCAGGATTACATTGTGCCTGTCAAAATGGATTCTTTCTTCGTTTGCAAAATATCCTGCGTTCAGGGCGGGGACCCTGAATGATGCACCTTTTAACAGTATCTCCCCGTCTATAAGTGGTGCCGATGTCGTTCCTGATATTTTCATGTTGCCCCCGGCTGTTCCGCCAAGGTGGGTCAGCATGCCGCGGGTAAATGGGCCCGCAACAGAAAGGTCGAGGCTGTCGAGGAAGATTAATGCATCAACAGGCATATCTTCATTCTGGATGAAGCTTCCCTGCACCCTTAGTGCACCTCCGCGATGACTAACTGATGCATTAAGCAGGTAATGTCCGGGCGTGTCATTCTCCACCAAAAGGTTAATCTGTTCTATCATTTCCCCTGCAATGCCCAGGTCTGTTACATCTGCTGAGAGTGTCAACCCCGGTTCTCCGAAAATATCCCTGGCTGTTGTGCGAATGTCAAGATTTCCGGAGGTTACAGGAATGAGGTTGCCTGTATATCCGGCCAGTGAAGAGAGGTCTGCGTTTTCAATTTCAATATCAAGCGTCGTAGTGGCCGGGGGACTTTCGCGGGTAGATGCCGAGATGTAAGTTTCTCCGAGACCCAGCCTGAAATTGCTTATTGCCAGGTACTCTTTTCCTGCCACTATGCTGTTTGAAGGATCAATATTCCAGGCATTGCCTCCCAGCACAAGCTTTTCATGATTTATGGAAACATGGTAGAGGCTGTCGATAATCTCTGTCAGCAGAGCTGCATGCAGGAATTCATTATCTGATGCATCACTGGCCGAGAGTGACAGGATGAGAAGGTCGTCCGACAGCGAGCCCGAGGCATCAAGGCTGTATAAGCCGGTTTCTTCTGAAACCATGGTTTCAGCTACAAAACTGAAATCCATCCGTTTGGGGTCGGATACCATAATGCCTGCAATATCAGACAGTTCAGCACCGAAAATACCCAGTTCCTCCATGCCAACCCTGAGTTCAAGCTTCTGAAGCCTTTCCTCAAACAAAACAGAGAGCGACAGGGTATCATATTTGTCGATTCCGGGCAGTAACAGCATATTTATGATATCGTCGGGAAAAAGGTTGGCGTTCAGGTAAAAGTATGAGTTGCCGGTTGAGTCTGTCTGTACGGACGGCTCAGGAAAAGTGAAGTAGGAGGAGAGGTGGCCGGCAAGGATGGATGGCATCCTTAGGGGATTGAAGTTGCCTCTGTAAGTACCTTCAAGAAACCCGGAGCTGATGAAAAGTGAGTAATTGGCCTCCTCCGATTCAGATAATACCGATATTTCGGGTATCGTATATATATCGCCGCCATTAGCCAGGGCTGCGTTTGTCAATTTTACGAGGCCGTTGAAGAAACCTTGCGGACTGAAAGCAACATCTGCCTCCAGTTCCCCGCCAACCAGCATCTCTTCTTCAGTAGCACCCAGTTTCATCAGGTCGGCATATTCGATACCAAGCTTAACATTTGCAAAGGGAATCAAGGTAAATACTCCAACCCCTGCCTCCAGTCCGGCAGAAACAATTTCATCAGTGTATTTTGTGTGTATTTGAACAACAGAGTCTGCAAGAGCCAGTTCAATATTTATATCATCATAATCATGACCCGCAAGACTCAGTCCGGTTATCAGCATTGATGCCCTTGCCTCTGCCAGGGCAGGATCAGTACCCCTGCCACTGATATCAACAGTGAATGAAGGATAGCCTGCAAGGAAGTCCATGCCCAGACTGGCTGCATCGAATCCAGGACTGCAGATCCGGGCTTCATAACGTCTTTCTCCTTCAGCTTCCGAGAGCGTAAGCGATGCGGCAAGATCACCCAGGTCGCTTTCAACCGTTGTGGCAGCTTTGAATTCCGCAAGTGATCCGGTAAAGGTCCCACGGGCGAAGATTCTTTCAGGCAGGCCTGTATCGGGAAGTTCAATTTGCTCCGGCATCAGCCTGGCTAAAGCTTCCGGAAATGCAGATAGCTCAAGGTGCGAAGAATCTATATAGAGGTCCCCTGGCCCGGCAGCATTGCTTACCGCAGCTGAAAACCTTAAACTGAAAGCTTCTTCTGCTGAAGCAGTGAAATCTTTTACGCTGAACCTTAATGGTGTGCCCGCCAGACTTCCTCCGGCTGCTACTCTTGCTTCGAGCAGTGGAGAAAGGAGGTCGCTTACCGGATCTGGCATAAAGAACAGAATGTCCCGTCCCAGATCAAGCTCCTCTATATCCAGCAAGAATTTGCTGTGCCGGGCTTCACCCATATCAAAATCAATGACTGGCAGTTCTGTGCTGAATTTTATGCCGGCCCTGGTTTGACCTGTTCTCAGGGAGATGGAGGCTGAACCGCCTCTTCTTCCTGCACCAACTGATAACGACAGGTGATCTGCCCGGAAGCCTTCCGATACCTGCGTGCTCATATCTTTAAGTTCGATGTTGATGGTATCGGGGCCAATACAGATATCTTGTGCGTTAAAGCTTAATTCCTTAAGTGAGAAATTGCCGGGGTCAAAACTTCCGGAAGCTGGGTTCCCGTCTGTTCGGTAATCAATATTAACATTACCGGCTGTCATCTGACCTGCCTCCACTGTCCAGTAGTCCGTTACCTCCGACAGCCTGAACACAGGTCTGTCGCTCCTGTCACCCCTGTCACTCCGGTCGCTCCTGTCACCCCTTTCTGGTTCTGTCAATACAGGTTTCGGCAGCCGGATGTCAGCCATCACGTCTTTAACATCAAACGATTTTATTGCGATGGTGCGTCCGGCAAGGTCAGTTATATCAGGTATAACTCCAAAACTTCCAAGTTCAAAATTAATTGATGATCCGTCGTGGCCGGAGAGGATGAAAATAAAATTGTCAATATTCAGCGGGCCTGCCTGCAGATCCGGCATAACCGGTTTTTCTGCAGGTGGTGAAGGGGCTGCTGAAGGCTCTGATGTGACAAGTTCTGCCTTACCACCGTCGATCACTGTTTTACCGGTACAGTACCTACCGTTTAACAGGTCTGATCCCCCCAGGTCGGTCTGGAGGAGATCCAGTCTGGCATCCAGGTTTATTCCGGTAAAATGGTCCTGGTAAACTATGCCGATGTTTTCGAGCTTTACCCTTTTCAGGACAAAACTCATTCCTCCCGGTTTTTCAGTATCGTTCTGGCTGTCGACTGCCTGCTGCAAACTGGCCGACGTTTCAGGATGAGTACCGGTGCCGGGAGTTTCTCCCTGCGCAATCCTTGCAGCAATCACCTGCCAGTTGAACAGCGTGTCCGGTTCATTCCGCTTCAGGAAGGCTTTAAGGTCGTTTATCCTGAGTGATTCAATATGGATGCGGTTTCGCAGCAGGGCAGTTATCCTCAGCCCTGCATAGATGCTTCCCGCACTGATAAGTGTGTCTCCAGCAGCATCCTCAATATACACACCCTCCAGTCCGGCTTGTCCTGGAAATCTGATTGCTACCCTTTCAACAGTGATTACGGTGCCTGTCTTTGCACTCAGCCAGACTGTAACTCTCCCGGTGAGCCATGTCTGAACTGCAGGAAACTGGAGGGCGAAGGTAACTGCAGCAAACAGGAAAAGTAATGCCATAACCGACCGGATAGCGAAACGCACCAGCCTTCTCATGTATGTGGCCGATTTTCGTGGAGGCATATGACAGCTTAATGATTATTTGCAGGTTTCTGGGTTTAAAACAGTATTTGTTTGATGTTATTGTTAAACACTTTGATGCACCGCCACATTGATGAGCTGTACATTGTTCTGTAAAAATAGGTAATTTTGAACTATCCGGGGCGGGTATCTTTAATTATACTGCTGTGCTGGAAACATCGATGTTTTGAATTACGTTTACACTGGTCATGTCAGCCTGTGAAATGTAGCGGGCCCCGGTAGGGTGCAACTTAAAAATATTTTTTATCTTGCAAGCCTGTAGCAGTTGCAGATATAAATCTCATTGTTAACTTCAAATAAAAACACTGACTATGATTTTAAGAATAATTCTATTTGCGGTAATAGCGCTTATAATTGGTGGATGCGGACAAAGGAGCGGGCAGGAGAGAGGGGTTTCTGACGATATGGTTGAACGTGCAGTTGCGCTTGAAGCAGCTCTTTCAGATACTGAACGGGCATTTCTTGACAACCTGGCGAGCCTTTGCGGGAAATCTTTCAGGGGTAGGGAAGTATATATGGCACCCGGCAGGGAGAGCTGGGCACACATGGATTTTGTAATGCATGTTACAGTATGTGAGGATGACAGGGTATATATTCCTTTTCACCTTGACGAGGACCGGTCTCGTACCTGGATGTTTCTTGCCGAAAAGGATGGCCTCCGTTTCAGGCATGATCACAGGCATGAGGACGGAACACCTGAGGATCTCACCCTTTACGGCGGTTATGCAGACGGTACAGGCACTGAATTCAGCCAAAATTTTCCGGCTGACGAATATACAATAGAGCTTCTTGAAGATGTTTTCAACCGGGAGTGGCAGATAATACTTGCCGAGGATATGAGCACAATGACCTACCAGCTTACTTATCACGGCGATCCTGTATTCACCGCGGAGTTTGATCTCACAGACCCGATTTGATTATGGATGAACACAGGATTGGTTTTCTCGGTGCAGGAGGTATCGCCAGGTCGCATGCATTTGCACTGAATTCCCTCAAATACTTTTACTCAGTCCCCCCTGCATTCAGGCTTGTTGCCGTCTCATCGGCCAGGGAGGAGAGCCGTTCGGCGTTTGCTGCCGATTTTGGTTTTGAACGGCATATGGCTGCCGAAGATTTATTTAATCTCGACGAGATTGATACAGTCTTTATACTTGGGCCAAACAGTGTTCATTATCCACATCTTGAGGCTGCTGCCGGCATGACAAATGTTCAGAGGATATATCTCGAAAAACCAGTTTGCTCAAACAAATCTGAGGAGGATGGACTGAGCCGGATTGCTGCTGATAACGGCCACGGCAAAATTATACAGGTTGGTTTTCAGTTTCTGATGGGACCTGCTATTCGCGAAGCTCTCATTTTCAGCAAGGATAATGATTTAGGCACTCCCATCCATTTCAGTTTTACACTTAAGCACCGCGATTACCTTAATGCCTCCTACAGGAAGAAAAGGCGCACGAGGCTTACACCTGCCCCTGACGGGGGAGCCATGGCCGATTTAGGATCGCATGCCCTAAGTCTTATGGTTGCATTTCTCGGCAGCGGCATTCAGATAGTCTCTGCCCTTCAGTCCGGTTCCTATCCTGATGTGCCCCGGGAGTCTGACCTTTACTCTGAGTTATCCCTGTTTGACCCTAAAACAGGTGCCGTTGGCAATGTGTCAGGCAGCAGGGTCAGTTCAGGCATCGGCGACATGATGGCATTTGAAATCTTCTATGAAAAAGGGGCATTGAGGTATAACTCCTTTTATCCTGACAGATTTGAGTATTTCTTTGAAAAAGGCGGTGACTGGTCCACGCGTTTTACCGGAAGCAATTACAGTCCGGTCACAAGTTTTCCATCAGGGCATGTACCTGCGGGATGGCTCAGGGCCCTGATTCATGCACATTATGTTTTCCTTTCGGGGAATGACCCTTCGGCATTCGTACCGGGACTTGAACACGGAATTGAGGTGCAGAGGCTGGTGAGGGAAACTGCTGAGAACATGGAAATATTCAGAAAGAAAACATGGAAGTGATAGTTAAAGGGTTGTAATGATTATTGTTTTAATGGTCTAAATTCTAAAATTACAAAATGCGAATAGTTTCGATCGTAGGCGCAAGGCCTCAGTTTATCAAGCTTGCTGCTTTATCTGCAAAACTTGCAGTCAGTCATGAGGAAATTATAGTCCATACAGGGCAGCATTATGACTATTCAATGTCGGAACGGATATTTTCTGATCTGGGGATACGTAATCCGGATTATCATCTGGGTGTCGGCTCAGGGTCACATGCCACCCAAACCGGAGAGATGATGAAGGCACTCGAGGAGGTTATGTTAACCCGAAAGCCCCAGCTTGTTGTGATTTTCGGCGATACCAATACAACACTGGCCGGAGCCCTGGCCGCATCAAAAATAAACATACCAATTGTTCACGTTGAAGCAGGACTACGCAGCTACAACAGGAATATGCCCGAAGAGATCAACCGGATAATTGCCGATCATGTATCCGATTACCTTTTTGCACCGACACAGAATGCTGCGGGAATACTCAAAAACGAGGGCCTTGAAGATAAAACCCACCTTACCGGCGACATCATGGTTGACACGCTGTCAAACAACCTGCAGGTTGCGCTTGAAATATCGCAGATTACAAAAGAGCTTGAGGTAGAGGGCCGTGATTTTAACCTGCTTACCCTGCACCGGAACTACAATGTTGACAATCCCGAAATCCTTGTCAATATCCTTGATCAGCTTGACAGGCTTGGCGAGCTGATCATATTCCCGGTACATCCGCGAACAAAGAAGATCATTGAGAATACAGAAATGTCATGGGAGAACATTTCGCTTACAGAACCACTTGGTTATATTGACTTCATCGCAGCTGAACACTACAGCAAAAGAATTATTACCGATTCGGGAGGCATTCAGAAAGAAGCATTTATACTTGGACGCCCGTGTATAACCCTCCGTACAGAAACAGAGTGGATTGAAACAGTGGAGGCAGGGTGGAACCTGCTTGTTGACCCGTCTGTCAGCGATATATGCGACAGGATTCGCTCCTTCGAAGTGCCAGACGTAAAGGAGAATATTTTTGGTGAGGATGTGAGCTCAAAGATGGCCGTTATCATTAATTCTATCTGAATTACACTCCTATGGTCTCATAGCTTTATTTCTATGGTGCCTTAACGTTATTATTTTGCTACCTGTTTGTTAACCTGCTATTGTATCTTTACGTTTCCCGGCTCCCCGACCTGCCTGCCTGAGTGCATTCAATCCCTGCATGCTGCACCATTCAGTCTGGGGTACCCGGCCAGCCCCTTGAAAGTTAATTGAAAACTATTTTTTTGTTAAAATTTTCAAAACTCATTTGGTTTATAAAGTTTTCGCATTACTTTTGTGCGTTAATAAATTTGATTATGAAAATAAAGGAAAGGATTGTTCTTCAGGCAACCGAAATGTTTATCCGGTCAGGCATTAAGGCAATAACCATGGATGATATTTCGGGCGAAACCGGGGTTTCAAAAAGGACAATTTATGAAATATTTGCCGACAAAAATGATCTTCTGAAAAGCTGTATCGACCATATGGATATGAAGTTCAGGCAGGAGAAGGAGGAGGCCGTGACAAGAGCAAAGAACATAATTGATCTCGTATTCACCTTCATAAAAATTGGAGTTAAGGCAATTAACAGTATAAATCCTCTATTTAATTCAGACCTGAAGAAGTACCACTATCATATCTGGAAGGAGACATACCGTATCAGCACCGAAAGGCACCGGTCGCATATACAAAAGGTTATAATACAGGGAATAGATGAGGGAGTTTTCAGGAATAACATTGATGTAGAAGTTGTCGGAATATTGCTCAGTGAGCAGCTGAGAATGATGTCGGACGAGGCTGTCTTTCCTTCGGTCAGATTTTCAAAAGCGGTAGTTTTTGAAAATATCGTTATCAATTTTTTCAGAGGTATAGCAACGAAAAAAGGGTTGGACCTTATTGAGAAATACCTGGAGGAGGAGGCTGACCAGCTTGTAACAGTAAACCCAGAAACATAGTCACAATTGAATTTAGCAGGTAAAAGGAAATTATAAATCCCTATTAATATTTTAAATATGCTTATGTGGTTTAAAAACAGAATTTTGTTTCTTGTGGCACTGGCTTTTACTGCCTGCAGTGCATCCTACGCACAGGAAACATTGAATTTGAGTCTTGAGGATGCCAGGCAATATGCAGTTGAGCATAACCGGAACATTGTGAATGCGGGACTTGCAGTAAGTGAGGCCGGAGAGAGGCTCCGGGAAACAATAGCCCAGGGCCTGCCCCAGGTGAATGCAGCAGTCGATTACAACAATTTTTTCGGATCGACAGCAACCCTGGGAGCAATGCCGGGGTTTGAGATAGAGTTCAACCCCACCAGCAACCTGCAGCTCTCCGTAGGTCAGATGATATTCAGCGGAAGCTATATCGTAGGTGTCAGAACCGCAAGGTTGTTCAAGGAGGTTACGGAGACTACAAGGGAGAGGACGGGACTGGAGATCAGGGCGCAGGTGACACAGGCCTATTATCTGGCGCTTATTTCGCATCAATCAGCCCTGTTGGTTGAAGCCAACCTGGACAATGTAAAAGCCATACAGGAGCAGACACGTGCCATGGTTCTGGCTGGTGTTGCTGAAGAGGTTGACTATGACCAGTTGACAGTTCAGGTCAATATGCTGGAGAACGCATTCAGGGCAGCCGGCCGTCAGGTCGAGCTTTCACATAACATGCTCCGCCTTCAGATGGGCCTGGATGCTGATGTCCCCGTTACACTGACTGATGATCTTGATGGAATTGTCAGCAGGTCAGATTTCGGAGGAAGCCTTCTTGCCCCGTTTAATATCAGCGAAAATATAGACTACCAGCTGGTTGACCTGCAAACAAGCATTGCCGAACAACAGGTCGATATGGCGAGGGCCGAATATCTGCCCACTATTACCGGCTTTTATAATTTCACCGAGAAGCTTCTTAAACCTGAGTTCGATATCACACCAAACCATGTTATCGGGTTTAACGTAAGCATACCGATCTTTTCGAGCGGTGTAAGGCAGTCACGCGTCCGTCAGGCGCGCATTAACCTCGACATTGCCGAAAACCAGAAGGCGCTGTTATCTGAACAGTTGTCTATCCAGGAAAAGCAGCTACGCTTTAATCTGAATAACGCCATTGAACAGTATGATAGCCAGAAGGCCAATGTTGAGGTTTCACGCAGGGTTTACCAGAACATAACGAACAAGTACCGGCAGGGAATGGCGTCGAGCCTGGATTTGACCACGGCCAACAACAATTACCTGCAGGCAGAGAACAGCTATATTTCTGCTCTAATGCAACTGCTGGAGGCTCACATTGCTATGGAAAAGCTTTTAAACGAGATATAACATTTTTAATTTGATCTAATTATCAAACCTAATACAAAATGAAACTAAAAAGAATCTTAAAAGGTATTCTGCCAGCCATTGCCATGATCTTTGCTGCATACAGTTGTTCGCAGCCAACCGGAGACCCGTCCGGAGAGGTAACTGAGGCTGAAGACAGGACTGAAGCTGTAAGGATTATTGAGCTGGATTATAGTAAAATAGCCCGATCTCTTACACATACCGCAAACCTTCGTGCATTCAGGGAGGTTCACCTTGCCCCGGCCCAACCCGGCAGGGTTGACAGGATACATGTGGAGGCAGGCGACAGGATCAGTCAGGGCCAGTTACTGGTTGAGATGGACCGCACACAGCTTCAGCAGGCAATGGTTCAGCTTCAGAACCTGGAAAAAGACTACAGGAGGGTTGATACGCTGAGGAAAGTCGGGAGTATTACAGAACAACAGTATGACCAGCTCAGGACCCAGTATGAGGTGACAAAATCGAACGTTGAGTTTCTAAAGGAAAACACACGCCTCACCGCCCCTTTCAACGGTAGCGTATCAGCAAAATATTTTGAGAATGGTGAGATGTTTTCCGGTGCACCAAATACGCCCGCAGGTAAGGCAGCAATACTGACCCTTGTGCATATTTCAAGGCTTAAAGCTATGATTAATATATCTGAAAGGTATTACCGCCACATAACTGAGGGTATGACAGTTTCAATATCCTCTGATGTATGGCCGGAAGAGGTTTTTGAAGGCAGGATCACAACGGTCTATCCGACAATTGATCCGGCCACCCGTTCGTTTGCAGTTGAGCTTGTCGTGCCAAACGCCGATGAGAGGCTAAGGCCCGGTATGTTTGCCCGTGCCAGTATTGAACTCGAAAAGGTAGAGGCATTTGTGGTTCCGGCCCTTGCGGTATTGAGGATGCAGGGTACAAATGAAAGGTACGTCTTCATTGAGGATAACGGCAGGGCAAGACGTGTTGTGGTTGAGCCTGGAGAGAGGTTTGATGATCTGATTGAGATCATATCAGATGAGATAAGTGTCGGCGACAACCTGATCATTGCGGGCCAGGCCCGTCTTCTTGACGGAGTTGCCGTATCGGTGCAGCCCTGATGACATGTTTCCCTAAACAGAATTTTTTACCAGTAATCTCTAATAGAAATGAGTATATATAAAAGTGCTGTAAACAAACCCATAACTACCTTCATGGTCTTTATCGGAGTAATAGTAATGGGGATCTATTCGCTTATCTATATACCGGTAGATCTGTATCCCGAAATGGAGCCCCCCTTTATTTCGGTAATGACAAGCTACCCGGGCGCCAATGCAAGTGACATTGAGATTAATGTTACCCGGCCCCTCGAAGATGCATTTAACCGGGTTGATAACCTTAAGGAGATAACCTCGGTGTCGAGCGACAATCTTTCGGTTATTTTTCTTGAGTTTGAATGGGAATCCGACCTGAACGAAGCCTCCAATGATATCAGGGATGCTATTGATCTTCTTTATGATTATCTTCCGGAAGAGGTTAGCCGCCCCACAATATTCAAGTTCGACATGAGCATGATACCGATTGTATTCTATGCAATAACTGCCGACGAGAGTTACCAGGGATTGGCCAAAATACTGGAGGACAGGATCATCAATCCTTTGAACCGGATTGACGGAATAGGATCGGTCATGCTGATAGGAACACCTCAGCGCAGGATATATGTTGAGGCAGACCCTGTCAGACTCAATGCATACAACCTAACCCTTGAGCAGCTTGGCAACGTTGTCAGGGCCGAAAATATGAACATGCCCTCCGGCAATATCAGGATGGGTATGATGGATTACCAGCTTCGTATTGAGGGAGAGGTGAGGGAAAGCTATGAACTTGAAAATCTTGTTGTAGGTCATTTTCAGGGCAGTT
>SLMM01000099.1 GCA_007133565.1 Bacteroidales bacterium | reverse complement strand
TAACCAGATCGGTAATTATTGTCGAAAAGATAACTATTGCCACATTGACAAAATTGTTTGCAACCACAATCGTTGCCAAAAGCCGTTCCTTATCGTCAAGAAGGCGGCATACCGCCCGGCTGGAATAGTTCTCCTTGTTCTCAAGCATATTGAGTTCAACCGGCGACAATGAAAAAAATGCAACCTCTGAACCCGAAATCATCGCCGAGGCCATAAGGAGCAGGGCAAGTCCCAATAACCCTATCGCTACCCCGATGGTAAAGGGATAGAACACAATATCGGTGCCCGTAATAAACCCTAAAAAAAACTCACTCTCTTCCAAATTGGATCAGCGACTATTTATTTATACGAGAATAATCGACCTTTTACGGGGATTGCAAAGCATTAAAAACCCGTTCAGGTTGCAAGTTAATAAATATTTGATCAAACCCTGTTAGCGCAACAAGCACAAATATACATGACAATTTTTAAATTACACACCAACAAATGTCATATCCGTTCAGAAGGGAAGATCATCATCTGCCGAAGTTTCCGGACCGGCTTCCTCAATCCGGCTGGGTTCATCCTGCCGGACTTCTCCTGGCTGGTCTGATTTTTTGCCAAGCATCTTCATATTATCGGCAAATACCTCTGTGGTATATCTTTTATTGCCTTCTTTATCGTCCCACGCCCTGGTACGCAAACGTCCCTCAATATAAAGAAGCTCGCCTTTTCTGACATATTTTTCAGCCACCTCAGCAAGTCCGCGCCACAAAACAATCCGGTGCCATTCCGTCTGTGTTACTTTTTCACCGTTTTTGTCCTTGTAGCTTTCATTTGTGGCCAGATTGAAATTTGCAACTGCGACACCCGAATCGAGGTGTCTTACCTCAGGATCCTGTCCTGCGTTTCCGATAAGAACGACTTTGTTTACCATCTTTTTTTGGATTTTAGTTAGTACTATATTAAATATAGCGAAATATCCGGTATAATCCAAACAACTATTTGGTTAAATTTCATGATTTTAATAAAAAACGCATATTTTTGGGTATGCTTTTGAAATTTAGCCTGAAAGAGTTTTTTTATTTTAACAAATAAAATTATATTTGCAGTCCGACATTAAAATTATGGACTAAATTATTGATAACTAAAGATTTTTAAAAATGACAAAGGCAGACATTGTTAACGAAATTTCCAAAAACACTGGAATTGAAAAGATAACTGTTCAGAAAACAGTTGAAGCTTTTATGGATACTGTAAAAGATTCGCTTGCAAAGGATAAGAATGTTTATCTTAGGGGCTTCGGAAGCTTTATAGTTAAGAAAAGGGCCAAGAAAACCGCCCGCAACATTTCAAAGAATACGACCATCATAATTCCCGAACATTTCATCCCGGCATTCAAGCCTTCCAAAACCTTTGTAACCAAGGTCAAAACATACGTGAAGAAGTAAGGCCGGATAATTCAATTTAAAAATGCCAAGCGGAAAAAAGAGAAAAAGACATAAAATGGCCACCCATAAGCGTAAGAAGCGCTTAAGGAAAAACCGCCATAAAAAAAGGAAATAGGCTATTTTTAAGCTGATAGCAAATAAATAAAAAACTAAACCTAAAGAAGCATTTCTTTAGGTTTATTATATTTACCTGTCGTATCACTTACTGCTGCCGTTCCGTGACATTTTTGCAACTACTTTCCTTAATCGTGGAATTGTGAGTAAAGAACTCATTATAGATGCCAATGCTTCTGAGATAGGCATTGCATTACTGGACAACAAGCAGCTGGTCGAACTGAACAAGCAAAAAAGCAACGTACAGTTTACCGTTGGCAACATATACCTGGGAAAGGTAAAAAAGATCATGCCCGGACTGAATGCCGCCTTTGTCGATGTTGGTTACGAGAAAGACGCCTTCCTGCATTATCTCGATCTCGGGCCCCAGTTCCAGACCCTTAATAAATTTGCCGCCCAGATCCAGAACCGTAAAAGCAGGAACCCGGTCCTTCAGAAGTTTAAATCTGAAAATGACATTGCCAAGGACGGAAAGATAGGTAATGTGCTGACCAGCGGACAAAATGTGCTGGTGCAGATAGCAAAGGAACCGATATCAACCAAAGGTCCGCGGTTAAGCTCTGAGATATCTATTGCCGGCAGAAACCTGGTGCTGATGCCATTTGCCGACAAGGTGTCAGTCTCCCAAAAAATTGAATCGGCCGAAGAGCGAAGCAGGCTGAAAAGGCTGCTCCAGAGTATCAAGCCCAGGAATTACGGACTTATTGTAAGGACTGTGGCCGAAGGCAAAAGGGTTGCAGAACTTGATGCCGAACTTAAGAACCTTGTCAAAAAATGGGAATCCGCATACGATAAGATCAGGGGGGCAGCAGCCCCAAAACTTGTACTCCAGGAGATGGACCGCACCTCAACAATCCTGCGAGACCTGCTCAATGTCTCTTTCAACAATGTTTATGTTAACGACGAAATACTGGTAAGGGAGATAAAGCAATATATCAGCACCATAGCTCCCGAAAAGCAGAAGATCGTCAGGCATTATTCAGGTAAAAAACCGATATTTGATCATTTCGGTGTTGAAAAACAGATCAAGTCACTCTTCGGGAAGACTGTCTCCTGCCGCAACGGAGCTTACCTTATCATTGAGCATACAGAAGCTCTTCACGTTATTGATGTAAATAGCGGTAACAGGTCAAAATCGGGCGATAACCAGGAGGCAAACGCACTTGCGGTAAACCTGATCGCTGCACAGGAGATTGCCAGGCAACTCCGCCTTCGCGACATGGGAGGAATAATTGTAGTCGATTTTATCGACATGCACTCACATGAAAACAAGCAGATGCTGTTCGACAAGATGAAGGAGTTCATGGCGGAGGACCGGACAAAGCACAACATACTGCCACTTAGCAAGTTCGGATTGATGCAGATAACAAGGCAGAGGGTAAGGCCTGAGATGAGCATCAAGACCAGGGAAACCTGCCCCGCCTGCCAGGGTACAGGTGAGATAAGCCCCAGCATCCTGCTTACAGACCAGATTGAAGACAGGCTGGTGTCAGTTCTCGAAAATTATGATTCGCTTTCAATTGTACTGAAGGTGCATCCATACGTCGAAGCTTATCTCAGAAAAGGGCTCCTTTCACTCAGGATGAAATGGGCAATCCGGCACAGGAGGATTATAAGGCTCATGCCGATGATCTCCTACCAGTTTACCGAGTATCGTTTTTTCACCACTGATGACGAAGACCTTGACACTATTCTCAGGTGATTTGCTACCGGTTTTTGGGTCAGGACTGCTGCTTAACATTATTTAAGTCTTACAGGCCCGCAAGGTACGGTGAAGTTTGAACAAATCGGTAAGTTATCTGTATTTTTAACTATATACAAATAGCTACTCTATCGATGCAGAAATTCATACTAAGCATAGCAATATCGCTGCTGTTGGTTGGCGGACTGGCATCTCAGATACTGGAACCGGTCAAGTGGCAATTCACGCAAGAAAAGGCTGACGACAATGAGATTCACCTCATAATAACTGCAGCCATAGATGATAACTGGTACCTTTACGGTCAGGAGATACCTGAAGGAGGTCCAATACCAACATCAATTCTAATTGACGAAAGCGAGTACTTTGAATTCCTGGGGCCTGTTGAAGACCTGATTGAGCCAGAGATAAAGTTCGATCCTTTCTTCAGCATGGATCTGCCTCTTTTCAGTAATGAGGCCAGGTTCAGGCAAAGAGTGAGAGTTCTTACAGATAATGAATTTGTAATAACCGGATTCGTTGAGTTCATGAGCTGCGACGATGAAAGGTGCCTTCCACCGCAGGAAAGGGAGTTCAAATTCATTATTAAAGAGGGAGAGGCAATTGCTGAGACCGCTCACGGGCCATCACCTGCAGAGCCTGCAACACCTGCAGATGAAGCAGATGAAGCTGAAGCAGCTGCCATACCTGAAGCCGCACCCGATGCAGAACCTGACGATACTGTTGAGCCATTCAGGGAAACCATGACTTTCCAGCCTGAAGAAACAGAAACCGGAACAGGCAGTCTTTGGATATTTTTCTTTATTGCTCTTGCAGGGGGACTGGCGGGATTGCTTACCCCCTGTGTATTCCCCATGATACCCATGACCGTCTCCTTCTTCATGCAAAAGCAGTCAGGCCGGCTCAATGCCATCATCAATGCATTAGTTTTTGGTATCTCGATAATTGCAGTATATACAAGCCTGGGGCTTCTGGTATCACTGACAAGCGTAGGGGCCGGTTTTGCAAACCAGCTAAGTTCCCACTGGCTTCCCAACATAATATTCTTTCTTCTCTTTATTGCATTTGCAGCCTCTTTTTTCGGTCTTTTCGAGATAGTTCTTCCGGGAAGCCTTGCCACAAAAGCAGACCGTAAAGCTGAAAGCGGCGGCTATCTTGGTTCATTCTTCATGGCGCTTACCCTGGTTATTGTCTCACTGTCATGTGTAGGACCCATAGTTGGCGCGTTGCTTGTTGAAGCAGCAACAGGTGCCGGGGTTAAACCGGTCATTGGAATGCTGGGGTTCTCACTGGCATTTGCCGTGCCTTTCACCCTGCTTGCCATATTTCCCTCCTGGCTTGACAAACTGCCCAAATCAGGGGGCTGGCTGAATTCGGTAAAGGTTGTGCTGGGCTTCATTGTTCTGGCATTCAGCCTCCGGTTCCTCATGGTGGTCGACCAGACCTACCACTGGGGAATATTAACCAGGGATCTGTACCTTGCTCTATGGATAGTGATTTTTACGCTACTGGGGTTCTATCTGCTAGGAAAGCTGAGGTTTGCACATGACAGTGAAATCAGGCACATCAGCGTGCCAAGACTTTTCCTTGCAATAGCCTCCTTTGCTTTTGTTGTTTACATGATACCCGGATTATTCGGAGCCCCGCTGAAGCCATTGGCATCCCTTCTGCCTCCGCAGCAAAGTCATTCTTTTGATGTCGGTGCCATGATAAGGGAGAGTGGACCAGGCCCCGGCACTGTCTATGATGAACTTTGTGAAGAGCCTAGGTTTGCAGACTTACTTACTTTGCCTCACGGGCTGCGGGGATATTTTGACCTTGAACAGGGGCTGGAATGTGCCAGGGAACAAAACAGGCCGGTATTCCTCAGTTTTACCGGTCATTCTTGTTCAAACTGCAAGGAGATGGAAGCCAGGGTGTGGTCAGACCGGCGTGTCCTTCAGCACCTGAGGGATGATTATGTGATAATCTCACTTTATGTTGATGACAGGACAAGGCTTCCGGAAGATGAATGGATAACATCCGAAATAGACGGCAGGGTAAAGAGTACTATCGGCAGCAAGAATCTCGATTACCAGATATCTTCCTTCAACACCAATACCCAGCCATATTATGTGCTGATGGATGCTTCCGGCAATCTTCTTGCTCCTCCGCGCGGCTATAACCTGAACACCGATGCATTCGCGGGTTTTCTGACTGAGGGTATTGAAAACTTCAACCAGAGAACGGTTTCTGGTAATTAATTCTCTTTTTACCGTTAACCAGGTATACTCCGGCAAGAATAACCAGTGCCCAGAACGCCTGAACAAGGAGGAACCTCTCTCCGTCCATTATGCCCCAGAAAACTGCAAAGATAGGAATTATATAGGTTACGGAGGCGGCAAAAAGTGTGGTAGTAAATTTTATCAGGATGTTCATCAGGATAATCGCAATAAAGCTTGAAAAAAAGGCAAGTGCCGCGACTGCAAGAAGACTGCCGGCCGCCCCGGGCGACCCTGCAACACTGCTGTAATCTCCAAAAAGCAGGTAAATCCCTGCAATTGGTCCTGTAAAAATAAAACCAAGGGATGCAATTGCAACCCCATCAAGATCTTTTAACCTGAATTTTATTTCGTTTACGTTTATACCGTAGCATATAGTTCCTGCTACGGCAAAAAGACCATACCAGTTGTTGGTCTCTCCTATTTCTACATTATTAACGCTGGTTATCAGTCCCAAAGCTCCGGCCATCCCTAGAATCAGGCCTACTACGCTAACCCATCTTACTTTATTGGCATAAAGGATGATACCTATAAGTAATGTAAATATGGGAGTGAGTGAATTGAGTATTCCCGCAACAGAGCTGCTTACCTGGGTCTGGGCAGTTGCAAACATGAAAGCAGGTATTGCATTGCCGATAAAACCAACGATCAGGAGCGACTTTATATTGCCGCGGTTTAGCTTTCTGAGGTTCCTGACAATAAGTGGAATAAAAAAGATGAAGGAGAAAAATATACGCATTGCGCCCACCTGCATATTGGTGAACGAGATAAGGCCCCTCTTCATCAAAATAAACGAGGCCCCCCAGATAAAAGCAAGAAAAACCAGTGTGATCCATTGCCAGGATCGCTTATTCAGATCAATGAACATGGTGCAAAATTAAGAACGCAAAGATAATGAAGGTTGCTAAATTATTTTCCCTGTCTGTTTTTCTGCAAACGATTGAAAAGGAAATTGCATATTTTTGCATAACACATCAACTTATCAAAGAGCAGTGACGTTGCAAACTATCCTGATATTGCTCGCCAAGAGCATGGTTATCGGACTGGTGGCTTCAATCCCCCTGGGGCCTGTCGGAGTTCTCTGCATACAGCGCACTCTCAGCAGGGGTATGCTTTCAGGGTTTATCTCCGGTATGGGGGCGGCAGCGGCCGATGCATTTTTTGCAATCATAGCTGTATTCGGGTTGTCGGTCATCATTAATTTCATTGAGGCACAGCAAATATTCATGCGCACTGCGGGCGGCGCCATTCTGATTATACTTGGCATAAGGATATTTGCATCCAATCCGGTCAGGGCAATGCGTGCAGGACGGAACCACCAGCAAAGCCGGCTTTCTGATTTCCTATCTGTTCTGCTGCTGATGCTGACAAACCCATTGGCAATATTTCTGTTTCTGGCAGCATTCGCCAGCCTTGAGCTGGTCAAGCCCAACCCCGGGCCCCTTATTGCAGGCACGATAGTTACAGGAATCCTTGCCGGGGCGGCGCTCTACTGGTTTCTGCTCAGTGGCATAATAAATCAGTTCAGGAGCCGGTTCAGGCTCAGGATCCTTTTCAGGATCAACCGGTCGGCCGGAATGCTGATCGTAATTTTCGGAATTGCAGCCTTGCTAAGTATATTTATATAAACAACCAATATGTCATGCAAATAATAAAAACAGAAGATCTCCTCAAAGCCGGCAAGCTCAATAAGCTCGGTGGCGAAGGCATAGCCAGGCTGCTCATGCTGCTGTTAAGATATAACAGGATCAACAAGGTATATTCAAAAACCAGGGACAAAGACGGGATTAATTTCATTGATGCACTTATCAGTGAACTTGAGATAAACTACGAACTTAGCGACCAAGAGCTGAAGAGAATTCCTTCGGCGGGCCCGTTCATAACCATATCAAACCACCCTTATGGGGGAATTGACGGCCTTTTGCTGCTACACGCACTGTCAAGGCACCGGCCCGACTTAAAGCTTATGGCAAATTTCCTTCTCAGGCGGATTGATCCGATCAGGGACTATATTATTCCAGGCAACCCCTTTGAGAAGCACAAGGAAGCATCATCAGGTATTGCCGGAATAAAGGAGGCCCTTCTCCACCTCCGGGCAGGATCGCCCCTGGGAATTTTCCCGGCAGGTGAAGTATCGACATACAATGATGAATGGACTGACGTAACCGACCGGCAATGGCAAAGCACGGCCATAAAGTTCATAAAAAGGGCAAGGGTGCCCGTGGTCCCGGTCTATTTCCAGGGAACCAACAGCAGGATTTTCCACATCCTGGGAATGATACATCCGGTACTACGTGATATTAAGCTCCCCTCAGAGCTTTTCAACAAAAAGAACAGGGTTATAAAAATCAGGATCGGGAACCCCGTCACGGTAAAAGATCAGGACGAATTTACCGACACATGCAGATACGGAAGGTATCTCAGGGCACGTACATATTCGCTGGGCACCACCATGGAAGTGAAAAAATTCTTCACCTATACCATCCGCAGAGCTGTAACCGAAGAGCCGGTTATAGAGCCTGTGCCCCGTGAAAAATTGCTGAAAGACATTGAGAAGCTATCAGATTTCCTGCTGTTTGAAAGCGACAGCTTCAGTGTCTACTGTGCCCCTTCCGTTACCATGCCCAATATCACAACCGAGATTGGCAGGCTCAGGGAGATAACATTCAGGAATGTAGGCGAAGGGACAAACCGCAGGATCGATATAGACGAATTTGACCTGTATTATCATCAGCTGTTCGTATGGGATGAGGATGAGAAGAGGATAGTGGGCGCCTACAGGGCGGGCAAAGGCAAGGAGATAATTGACAAATACGGCATTCAGGGGCTTTACATACAGACGCTCTTTAAGATTGACAGGAAATTCCTCCCTGTGCTTGAACAGTGCATTGAGCTTGGTCGTTCATTCATATCGAAAGAATACCAGAAGAAACCGCTGCCGCTGTTCCTGCTGTGGAAAGGCATACTCTATTTCCTGATAAAGAATCCTGACTACCGCTATCTGATTGGTCCGGTAAGCATAAGCAACAGGTTTTCGCATTTCTCAAAGGGGGTAATAATAAAATTCATAACCGATAATTACTTTAACCATGAATTAGCCAGGCACATAAAACCCAGGAACAAGTTCCGCGTTGAGCTGGGAGACGTTGACACCGACATCATTCTGGGCGATTCGAAAGACCTGAGCCGCCTCGACAAGTTCATAAGAGACATCGATCCCAGCCACTACACCGTTCCGGTACTGCTTAAAAAATATCTGAAACAGAGCGGCAAGATAATCGGGTTCAATATAGACCCAAAATTCAATAATGCTCTGGACGGACTGCTTCTGCTGGATTTGTATGATGTGCCTCTTGAAACTATTACAGCATTGTCAAAGGAGATCAGGGATGAATCGCTGCTGGAACGCTTTTACGGCGGAGATGCAAAAATTTAGCGAACAACCGGGAATTCGCAGGAACCATCGCCGGATGAAACCCGCATCATCCTCCGGCAGGCAAAATAACATTCGGATGAGACTGATTCCGGTTCCCGCTCCCGGCTTCACATCCTGTAAGTCCCGGCATATGTGGGATAATCAGGTTCAAGGGGAGATTCAACAACAAATATGCGGCAGTCGCTTTTGGCATCAACCGGCAGAATCTCCTCCTCCTTGGCGATGAAGAAATCATACTGCTCAAGTGAATTCCTTCTTACAGCCAGGCTCCCTTCCAGTACAAATCCTGATACGAAGGTTTCCCTACTGCAACGGTAGGAATGCTCCCCCTGGCCCAGTGATACTTCCATAGCCACTATACCGGGAGTCCTGATCTCTGCCGGCGAACTCCCCCCCAGATATACCTTCGTGCTCCTCCCCTTTTCAATCACTATCGGGAACCTGTCCGATGCATAATCATTGTAATATGCGGGCTGGTTAAGTGTTTTTTCAAGATTCGGATCGAGCCATATCTGGAACACGGAGGTGTCGGCAAGAAACTTCTCCTTATGTACAAAACCGTTTCCTGACATGATCACCTGCATATCTCCGGCAGCAAGCTTCTTCCATCCCCTGTACCTGTTGTCATAATGTTCGAGTCCGCCGTTCAGCACAAAAGTCAGTATCTCAAAACCCTTGTGCGAATGCTCGCCGGTCTCAGCCTCATCAAGTGCCGACACATGAGTCCAGTAAAAAATGTTCGAGTAGGGGCTGAGCAACCCGTCATCCTCAAAGAAACCCAGAGGTTTACGTTCCTGCAGACGTACATCACCCTGCTGCCCTGAAGCCTGATCATATTTTGTATATGACATTATTGCCATAAAATCTTTCTTTAAGCGAACAGCCGTATTATCTGTTATAAAGATAATCAAAATAAATATTACTATTTTAGCCCCGCTAACCAATACCCTATATCATATGAACAACCTGAGGATTTTGTTACTTCTTCTGGTCCCGGCCCTCCTGCTTACAGGAAGCAGCAATACCAGCAGTGAAGATACAATTGCAATAGCAGCAGAGATACACCGTGAGGTACTCACCCTTGACAGCCATACAGATACTCCTCTTCTGCTTGCAAGGGATGGATTCGACATAGGCCGGCGGAATCCTGCCGGACAAAGAGGCGGACAGGTTGATTTTCCACGAATGTTTGAAGGCGGACTTGATGCTGCCTTCTTTGCGGTATTTGTCGGACAGGGAGAAAGGACCCCTGAGGGAAACGAGGCAGCGAAGGAGCGTGCACTGCATATCTTTGACCTCATTCACAGTGCCGTAGATGGCCATCCCGGTATGGCGGGACTGGCACTTGCACCTGATGACGCCTGCCGGCTGAAGGAAGAGGGCAGGCTGGCCATATACATTGGACTGGAGAACGGATACCCGTTAGGACTTGACATCAACCTGGTTGACAAGTATTATGACCTGGGTGCCAGATATATAACTCTTTCCCACTCCAGAAACAATGATATATGCGACTCATCGACCGATCCGGCCGGACCGGAGCACGGGGGGTTGTCAGAGTTCGGAAGAGAGGTCGTCAGGCGAATGAATGACCTGGGCATGATGATAGATGTAAGCCACATAAGCGACCATGCCTTCTATGACGTGATAGACATATCGCGTGCCCCGGTTGTTGCCACTCACTCCAATGCAAGGGCAGTATGCGACCATCCGCGTAACATGGACGACGATATGCTTATTGCCCTGAGAGACAACGGAGGAGTTATCCAGGTATGCATCCTGAGCGCCTATGTAAAGACCCCGGAGCCTGCTCCCGAAAGGGATGCGGCACTAGCTGAGGTGCGTGAACGATTTAACAATTTTGAGGGGCTGACTGACGAACAGATGGAAAAGGCCCGCGAAGCCTGGTTTGAGGTGCAGGAAAGATATCCGCGGAAGCTCGCGACAGTGGCCGACCTGGCAGACCATATCGATCATATAGTCGACCTTATCGGGATAGACCACGTGGGCATAGGTACCGATTTTGACGGCGGGGGGTCACTTGACGACTGCAGGGATGTGACCGAAATAGGGAACATAACCCTTGAACTGGTAAGACGCGGTTATACCCGCGAGGAGATAGAGAAGATATGGGCAGGCAATTTCATGAGGGTATTCAGGGAGGCAGAATCAAAAAGATCCCGCTGAACCAGCAGGATCTTTAGAGTATCCTTTTTTGAAGTTTACGCTGTACCCGGTACGGGGGGCTCAGCTGGTATATCAACGGGCCCCATTTCGAGGGTTTCAGGACCAAGCTTCATCGACGAGTTCATCATCTCATCCCATGTAACTTCACGACCGGTATAGGCTGATACGCGGCCCATCAGTGCATTCATGCACGCTTCAGAGACATTCTGCGTCTCATTGATATAGTCGCCGGTACGTATTGCTGTTACAAGGTTAATATGCGTCTGGTCATAGGGGCTTACATCTACGCTACCCCTGGGCTGGCCGTCATCGCCTAACGGGTACTGGTACTCCCAGATAAGGTTGCCGTCATAGTCCCATATCCTGTTCTGTGCATTAGTGTAGCCTTTGGTTCCGAATATTATTTCGGAAACATTGTTCGTGCAGCCGTTTATCTGCCGGCACATACTGTGCATATGCCTTTCGTCGTCAAAGGTAAAGTCAACGCTGAAAAAGTCATACTGGTCGCCGGTAGCCCTCCTGTGCCTTCCGCCGAAACCAAGAGCCTTGACCGGGCGCTTCTCGAAGAACCAGTTTACAACATCAATATTGTGAACATGCTGCTCAACAATATGGTCGCCTGAAAGCCAGCACCAGTTTACCCAGTCGCGCAGCATAGCCTCCATGTCTGTCCATCCCTCCTGCCTTCTGACAAACCAGAGCTGGGACTGGTTCCAGTAGCAGTTGGCAGAAATAAGGTCGCCAATCGCACCGTTTTTGACCATCTCAAAGGTCCTGACATAGTCGCGCTGATGACGCCTCTGTGTGCCGGTAGCCACGTTCAGTCCGGCCGATTCCGCCATCCTGCCGGCTGCCATTACCTGTCTGATACCCACCGGGTCAACCCCAACAGGCTTCTCTGCAAAAATATGCTTGCGGTTCTGTACAGCCAGCTCAAAACTTGTAGGCCTGAAATAGGGAGGCTCGCACAGAAGAACAACATCAACATCGGTGTCTATCACCCTTTTGTACGCGTCAAAGCCTGTAAAACACCTGTTATCGGGCACTTCAACGCCCTGTTTTTCTTTCAGCTCATTGCGGCACCTGTCCAGGCGGTGCTGGAATACATCTCCCAGTGCACCGATCTCAAGATTTGGACCGCTGTTCAGAAAGTTAATGGCCGCACCCGTGCCACGGCCTCCGCAGCCTATTACCCCTGCCCTCAGAACTCTCCCGTCGGGAGCCTGGTCAGGAAATACAGGTGCTACATAGGTAGGTCTTCTGCTGCAGGATGAAACAACGGCACCGACTCCCAGTGCACCAATGGCACCTATGGCTGCAGCATCGCCAAGGAATTTGCGCCGGCTTAATGATTTCTTCTGATCCATAATAGTAGTGGTTAGGTTTTTAAAACAATTTGGTTGACTATATTAATTTAATTCAAGATGTAATCTTGTTACTGCCAATCGGGGTCCCATTCCATTACCACCCTGAACCCGACCTCGCGGGTATCGGTATACCACCATTCGCTCTTGGGTATCTGCGGATCGGTCATCTGCCAGGCCGCATGCCTGGTGTGGCTCCTTGCCGCAACCCTTACATCGGCCGCATCGGAGTTAAACGACCCTCCCCGTATCACACGCTCAGACCCCGACTCCGGTCCACGTGGATTGACTACCGTTCCCTCAGGATATAGTGAATAGGCATCAGGTGCATACCAGTCGGATGTAAACTCATAAACATTACCCAGCATATGCTCCAGCCCGAAGGGGTTTGGCCAGACCGTTCCGGGAGGCTGTGTACGCGCCATGCTGTTCTCCCTGTATATCACGTAGGAATTTATGACCGTTGTGTCGGGGCCGAAGATCCTGGTCCATAACCGGTCGCGCGTAAACCTCCTCGGATCGCCCTCGAAAAAGTAGGGGCCCTCGGTGCCTCCTCTTGCCGCATATTCCCACTCGGCCTCGGTGGGCAGCCTGTAGGTCCTGCCGGTCATTGCCGAAAGCCACCTGCAGTAGGTATCTGCAGCATGCCATGTCATTGTTATTGCAGGCCTGGAGCCCATGCCCCACCCCTGGTCGGGAAGCCCCCACGGTGGTGTGGGGCCCGAAATGGCATCAACCTCGCCGAGGTTCGTGGCATATACATTATCCTGCCTGCCCTCTGCAGCAGTTGCATTGTAAAAGGCCAGAAACTCATCCCAGCTTACCTGGGCACGGCCCATGAAGAACGAGCTTACCTCAACCTCCCTTACGGGACCTTCATTATCATCCCTCATCGGCTCGTCAGAAGGGCTACCCATACTGAAGGTACCACCCGGTATGGCAACCATGTCGAAGCTGACCGCACTGCCCGGTATCCTTTCGGTAAAATTCACAAAATCTTCAACAATTGCCGGGTCTGTGTAAATCTCCCTGTCAACCTCTTCATCAACACCAAACTGAATGCCTTCCTGGACAAGCTCTGAGTAGTGCCCGGTGTAGAGATGGCAGTTCAGGCAACTCAGATCGTCCTCATGCTGCTGATAGTACAGGTGGGCCTGCTGACCGTCAGGCGTAAGCTGCATGGGGAAAAGATTCTGGTGGCACCTCACACAAGACTCGTCATACGTGTATTTGACAGCATTCTCTACCGTCCGCTTGGCCTCCCAGTTAATTGATTCGGGGTCCTTGAAGATCCAGCCGTACACATCCACAGCTCCATGCTTTGCCTTGGCAAGCAGATAATTAAGGTTGCCCGGAGGTGGAAGGTGACATTCGGCGCATTGCACATATATTCCCGTGCGGTTATCATAATGGTCAGACCTCCTCCATGATTCCTCTGCATGCGGGTGGAAGTGGCATGCATAGCAGAACTCATTCGTTGATGTGTAGCGCACTATGCGGTCGCCAAGATAAAGAAACAAAGTGGTAAGTATAACGGGCACCAGGATTATGTACCTGCGCCCATTTCTGAAAAATTTTCTCTTGCTCATCGAAATAAAAACATTGATATGCAGGCTCTCACCTATGTAGACTTAATATTCCGGATCATTATCAGAAGCAATTATAAGGATATTTTTTAAAAAATGTAATGATATTTGCTTTTAATTTATATAAGAAGCCCAATTAGGCCTACATCAGAAAAACAACTCTGCTATTGATACACAGATCATGAATGGCCTGAACTGTTTTACTCAGGACTTATTAAAACTATTGGCCCGGCTGTATTTCTCTGCAAGGCGACCCAGTACCGGTTCAAGCTTGCCTCTTACAGCCCTCCGCAGACGGGCAATATCGGCAAAATCGGCGGGATGTCCTGAAGCTGCTCGAGAACAAACGATTGTCAGTGCAGCAGCCTCCGAGTACCTGAAGCACCTGTGAGCCAGAATACCTATCAAAGGCATAGCTAAAACAACAGGTAATGCAAATTTGACAGGCATAATGTAGAGGAGTACTACTGCCGCAATAATATAGTTGAGCGGAACCAGCAGGAACCCGAGGACGAACTTGAATGAGCTGATAAACTGCAGGTCTCTCAGCCTCCCGAGTGCCAGGCGTATAACGGCCAGCGGCAGAAGGTGAACAGCTGCGCCGGTAAGGAAAACGGGAAAACACATCACCCTGGTCACCCGTGCGATAAAAAGCTTTTTGCCGTCAGGATTGCAGTCAACCGACTCAGGAATCCCATGCTTATCGAGCAGTTCCAGAAGCCTTGCTGCCATATCCCTGAGTTCCTTTGCTGCTGAGGGCTCACGGTCAAAATACTCATACATTGCCTTGCACAAATCCCTCTGAACAATGAACCTGCCTGAATTATTCATCCCTGCATTTCTTCTTTTTTCCCGGACAGATTCTGTTCCGGTTTCCATCAGCAAGCGGTCAACCCGGTAATTCTCATCATCCCTGATATCTATTATCAGTTCCCGTATTCTTTCCGACAGGTCCTTTCTCATTGCATTGATCCCTTTTTGGGGATGTTCTCGGTACAGATCAATATAATCCTTCACGGGCAGAGGTTTTCCGTAACTCACAACCAGCTCCTCCCTGAACCTGTCGGTGTCAGTATAATCCAGTCCGACCGGCACAATCCTGACATTGCATCCGGAATCTTCCATTGCCCTGAAGGCTATACGGAACACCCCTTTTTTCAGCACCCTCAAACGCTTCTGTTCACCGTGATTGCCTTCTGGCATTATCCCGATACAACCTCCTGCAGACAGGACTTCTGTGGTCTTCATGAAAGTATCCTCATTCTGCCCCATTGTCTCAACTCCATCCCTGAACCGGTAAACAGGCATTATCTTCAGGAAACGAAGGATCCTGGCAGCCACCGGGTTTCTGAAAATATCGGCCCTTGCCAGGTAGACAGGCTGGAAGCGGTTTGTCAGCAGAACAGCAAGGGCATCAATAAGAGCGTTCCGGTGGTTTGCCGCGAAGATCAGTCCCCCTCCTTGCGGAATATTATCCCTCCCGTAAATGCTTATTTTGCGGTAATAAATATAAAAAGCAGCCCTTGCCAGGTTTTTCAGAACCCGGTAACCGGTTGACCTTCGTCCGATATTTGTTGCATTCTTACTGTACATCAGGATAATCTTCGGGCCGCTGCAAACAGCAATTATGTTTGCCCGGAGACCATGGCATTATTTTTGTCCGAAAGGGCAAGATAAACATTATTTGAGAAAAACCAATCAGGCTGTTATTTTTACAAATGCTTTAAACTCTGATATCGATGCCCGTTAATAACCGATCCAAACTTTATGTCGTGTATGACGGCCACTGTGTATTATGCTCAGGGACAGTAGATTTTATTATCCGAAAAGACAAAAAGGACCTCTTCAGGTTTACTTCACTGCAGGATATTCCTGTAACAGCCGGGCTGGGGATGCCTGGTGACACTGAAGAGAATGAGAGCGTAATACTTATTGAAAACGGTAAAGCATGGTACAGGTCCACAGCCGTCCTCAGGATCATGCGAAGGCTTTCAGGTGGTTGGCCGTTGCTGTACCTGCTTATTGTAATACCCGCACCTGTTCGGGACTTTTTTTATAAATTTGTCGCCAGAAGAAGATACAAATGGTTTGGCAGGTATGACAGGTGCCCCGTTCCTGATGAAAGCATCAGGGAAAAATTCACAGACACAATACCCGCTATTAATGTTTAACTGATTAACCTATGCGCAGAATATTCCTGATCCTATCAATCACTTTGGTGATAACAGTAACGGCAAAAGACTTCAGGGGTGTCGCCGGTGCTGCAGAAACGGCACCCTTCAGGCTTTACGACACAATTCAGGTCAACGATACACTTCAGGCCACCGATACCCTGCAGGCAAACGACACAATTCAGGTCAACGATACACTTCAGGCCACCGATACCCTGCAGGCAAACGACACAATTCAGGTCAACGATACCCTGCAGGCCACTGACACCCTGCAGGCAAACGACACAATTCAGGTCAACGATACCCTGCAGGCCACTGACACCCTGCAGGCAAACGACACAATCGATGTTGCAGAAGCAAAAGAAGATTTAACTGAAGAGGAAAAGGAGCCCGAACCATCTTACTGGTCGAAAGGCGTCCATACCGCACTCAGTTTCTCTCAGATATCCCTGTCCAACTGGTCGGCAGGCGGACAAAATTCGGTTTCATTTACGTCATATTTCAATGCATTTCTGAATTATGAAACCCCCGATGACAGGTTTACATGGGAAAACTCCCTGGACATCGGGTACGGCCTGATAAACCAGGAACACCGGCGAACGGTCAAGAGCGATGACAAGATAGATTTTTCTACCAAATTTGGCAGAAAAGCCTCTGAAACATGGTCGTATAGCACACTCCTCAACTTCAGGACCCAGATGGCACCGGGATACAAAGCTCCGGGCGACACCCTGAAAATATCAAACTTCATGGCTCCCGGCTACCTGAATTTGTCAGTCGGGATGAACCACAGGTTTGACGAGTATCTTACTTTTTACCTGTCACCTCTGGCGGGAAGGATAGTTTATCTTTATGACGAGGACCTGGATGGATCGTTTGGCGTAGAGGAAGGGAAAACCAAAAGGTACGAATTCGGAGGTTTTATAAGGGTACAGTTCAGGGCTACACTCATGGAGAATATTTCGGTCAACTCCAGACTTGAACTTTTCTCCAACTACCTGGATAAACCCCAGAACTTTGATGTAAACGCAGAGATCAGGATCAACATGCAGATAACCCGTTTCATAGCTGCCAATCTACTAATGCAGATGATGTATGATGAAAACGTCAAGGTAAGGCTTCCCGACGGCACCGAGATCGGGCCCAGACTGCAATTGAAGCAGGTATTCGGGCTTGGTTTTTCATACAGGTTCTGATCGCTTTAATACAACCTGTAAATGGCTCTGACACCATCCCCGAAAGGGGTAAACCCATTTATGGCAATTGCCCTTGCCCTGCTGGTAACAGCAGAGGCATTTGCCCTGGCCGACACTATTCCTGAAGGCAATATCGACAAAAGACGGCTGTGTGTTACCCTGACCGCCACTGCCCTGACCTGGGGAGGGGGACTGGTTCTGTTGAATGAGGCATGGTACAAACACTACCCCCGCTCTTCGTTCCATTTTTACAATGATATGGGGCAGTGGTACGATATGGACAAGACAGGGCACCTGCTCTCATCCTACACACTCAGTCTGGCCGGAATACATCTTATGAAGCAAGCGGGGATGGACAACAGAAGAGCAGCATGGGCAGGTGGCATGTACGGACCGGCCTTCCTTTCGGCAATTGAGATACTCGACGGCTTCTCTGAAGAGTGGGGCTTCTCAGTACCCGACATGGCATTTAACCTGGCAGGTGCGGCTCTTGCCGTTTCCCAGGAATTGCTGCTTAACCGGCAGGCAGCCAGAATGAAATATTCATACCATGAGAGCGGACTGGCTCAATACAGGCCGGATGCATTAGGCAGCAATCTTCCCGAAAAAATGTTGAAAGACTACAACGGGCAAACACATTGGATATCAGTCAATCCTTCAGCATTCAGCAGAGAATCATTATTACCCGGATGGCTCAGCATCGCTTTTGGCTACGGCGCATATGGCATGCTGGGAGGATATTCGAACCCTGCATCAGCCGGCGGACGCGAACTACCTCATTACGAAAGATACAGGCAATTCTATATCGCCCCTGATATCGACCTGTCAGAAATTGATACCGGGTCGGCATTCGTTAACAGGGTGCTCAGTTCGTTAAACTTTTTGAAGGTTCCCTCTCCCGCAGTTGAATTCAACCGGATTAACGGAATAAGGTTCCATCTGCTTTTCTTTTGATATAACGAACTGACAAACAGGCATCCTTCCATAGCTGCGGGGGCATGTTGCCGGTCAGGTGTTGCCGGTCAGCTTATCGATTATCCTCCGCTCTTTTTTTGTGGGACGGCCGGCTCCCCTGTCCCTGCGGGCAAATATCACCAGGTTCCGGTGCATTGACTTCTCCTTTTCCTCTTCCGGGGTCAGATCCTCCAGGTAACTTTCAACAAGCTTTGCCGGCTGTCTCTTCTCAACCAGTTTTCTCACCCTGTAGGTGAATACAGCAGGAGCCCGTCTCAGCATCAGCACATCACCTTCCCTGACTATCCGGGAGGGCTTGGCGGGTACATCGTCAATTGTTACCCTGCCCCTGCGGCAGGCTTCGGTTGCAAGGCTGCGTGTCTTGAAAAGCCTTACTGCCCACAACCATTTATCAACCCTTACACCTTCTGCTTCTGCATCACTCTTTACCATAGCCGCTGTTTGATCCTGTTACTTTAAGATCACCGCATGATGGCAGCCATTCTCTACCTGTTATTGTACATATTCATTGTGCGTTCAATACCCACAGTTACGTAGCTGTGAATAGCATCTATAACTTTTTCAATACGCCCGGGCAGAATCTCCTTCTCCTCCTCATCCAGCTCACCAAGCACATAATCAACCTGGGAGCCACTAAGGTATTCACCGCCTATCCCGAAACGGAGCCTCGGATAATCCTGCCTGCCCAGAACCTGGTTAATATTGAAAAGGCCGTTATGTCCCCCGTCACCACCCCTTGCCCTGATTCTTATCGTTCCAAATGGCAGTGCAAGATCATCAACTATCACAAAGAGGTTTTCTACAGGTATCTTCTCCTTCTGCAGCCAGTAATTAACTGCGCGTCCACTCAGGTTAACATAAGTAGCAGGTTTAAGAAGCACGCAAATCCGTCCCCTGTATTTGTGGCTGGCCACAAACCCGTACCGCCTGTCCTCAAAAGAAATATTGGATACCCGGGCAAGAGTATCCAATACCATAAAACCTATATTATGCCGGGTGTTGGCATACTTTTCGCCAAAATTACCCAGTCCGGCAATAAGGTACTTCATAGGCACCTGTTAAAATGTCAAGTCATCAGCTTTCAGCCCCGGCATCACCACTGGCCTCTTCCTGCCCCTCGCCTTCAGGCTTTTCACCCTCTCCTTCACCTTCCGCCGCGGCTTCAGCCTCGGCTTCAGCCTCTTCTTCTTCAGGTGTCATGCCGCGGGAAGCCCTTGTAAGCTTAACCGAAGCAACCACCAGGTTGGGTGAATCCAGCATTTCAAGTCCGTCAAACCCGAGCTCGCCCACTTTAATTGATTTACCGAGGCCTATCCCGGTAACATCAACATGCAGAATGTCAGGCAGATTGCCTGGCAACGAACGCACCTTAAGCCTGCGGGCTTCAAGTGCAAGCTTTCCACCCTGCTTGACACCCTCGGGTACGCCGTTGAGCTGAACTGGTATATCTATAGAAACCGGCTTGTCCTCATAAACCTGGTAAAAATCCATATGCAGAACCCTGTCTGTTACCGGGTGGAACTGGATATCCTGCAAAATTGCATCATATACCTCCCCCCCAATGTCAAGCTTTAATAGATAGACACTGGGACTATATACCAGGTGACGAAAATCGTTTTCGGGAGCCGTAAAGTGAATGTTCCCGTCTCCGCCATACAAAACGCACGGCACACTACCCTGCCTTCTGAGTTTTCTTGAATCTTTCTTACCTACAGCATCACGCTTGCTGCACTTAATTTCTAGCAACTTCATCAATAAATGATTAACTGTTAATAATGGGTGCTACTTAGTTCCGGTGAAAGTGCGCAGGTTACGCCCGCCCGGTACTCCATCACACCATTGTCTGTAAATTTTGGAGGTGCAAATATAGTAAACTTAGACGATAAAAGTGGAACTGATTGACTGGTAATTGTAAACTTTGTCAATTACCTCGGCAAACAGCCCGGCTACTGAAAGGACGGTTATCTTGTCAGATTTGTTTTTCAGAGGGATAGTATCGGTAACTACTACCTCGCTTATATCAGAATTTTCTATCCTTTCAACCGCCCGGCCTGACAATACCGGGTGTGTTGCCACTGCCCGCACTGATCTGGCCCCGTTTTGAATCATCAGGTCGGCGGCCAGGAGCATAGTCCCCGCCGTATCTATCATATCATCAACAATAACTACATTCTTATCAGTAACATCGCCGATTATCGTTATCTCATCAACAAAGTTTGCCTTTTTCCTGAGCTTGTAACATATCACCATCTCCGAATTGAGAAACCGGGAATAGGCATTTGCCCTTTTGGTCCCTCCCATGTCGGGAGCTGCAATCACCAGGTTGTCGAGACCCATTTTCTTGATATGAGGAACAAAAATTGCAGATGCATAAAGATGGTCTACCGGTATATCAAAGAATCCCTGTATCTGGTCAGCATGCAGGTCCATTGTCATTACTCTTGACACCCCGGCCTTGGAGAGCAGGTCGGCAACGAGCTTTGCGCCAATGGACACCCTTGGCTTGTCCTTCCTGTCCTGTCTGGCAAAACCCAGATATGGCACAACTGCCACCACCTTGTAGGCCGAGGCCCTTTTTGCGGCATCAATCATAAGGAGCAGCTCAAAAAGATTGTCAGTAGGCGGAAAAGTCGATTGTATTATGAACACGACGCACCCTCTGACCGATTCATCAAAACAGGGCTGGAATTCGCCGTCACTGAACTCTATTACTGATGATTTGCCAAGTTCCATACCGTAATTCCTGGCAATTTCTCCGGCAAGGTACATGGATGACTTGCCTGAAAAGAATTTTATGGGAGCTTTATCGGGCATGTAGTTATAATGGTTAAATTTTAATATCAAGGTGCAAATTAAAACATAATTGGCAAATTTTTAACAATATATTCCAGGATATCATTTTTCCCCCTATGGTCGATTGCCGAAGTAAAAAATAACGGAGGCAAAGTCTCCCAGTCCCTTTTCAGGAATTTCTCATATACAATCATGTTCTTGTTCAGTGCATTTCCCGATAATTTATCGCATTTGGTAAAAACAATTGTAAACGGGACACCCTTGTGGCCCAGGTTATTGATGAAAGATATGTCGGAGGCCAGTGGTTCATGCCTTGCATCGACAAGCACAAATAAAGAAACAAGGTTCCTGCGAATATTGATATAATCTTCTATAAGTTTTCCGAACCCCTTTCTCTCGCGGCGTGAAGTCTTTGCATAACCGTATCCCGGCAGGTCGGCCAGGTACCACTGGTTGTTAATAATGAAATGGTTTACCAGCTTTGTTTTTCCAGGAGTAGAGGAGGTCTTGGCAAGCTTTCTGTGACCGGTGAGCATATTGATAAGTGAAGATTTCCCGACATTTGACCTGCCAGTAAAGGCATATTCAGGAAGTCCGGGTGGGGGACAATCAGCTGCTGTGGCCGAACTTTTTACGAACTCTGCACTTTTTATAATCATATCCGGGGCACCTTCCGGTCAACTCTTAATATAGACTTCAAGTATTTCTGCATTGCCGCTGCAACCGAGTACCAGTTCATCGAGCATAGCGGGTATCAGAACGGTTTCGCCAGCAGATACCGTGATTTTATCTTTTTCATTGTAATAATAAAGAGAATATTCTCCTTTTGTACAAATATGGATCACAAAAGAGTCAAGCAGGCTGTAATCTCTTACAAGCCGGCGGCTGAATGCAAGGCGCTGGGTAGTGAACCACGGACAGTCAGCAAGCAGTGCCGGCGAACCCTCCAAAGTGGGGGCAACTGTCTTGTAATCCCTGTGCCATGAGTAGTCAATAGCATCGAGGGCAAGATCAATGTGGAGATCCCTGGGTATGCCCTGTTTATCAACCCTGCCCCAGTCATATATCCGATAAGTAAGATCGGATGTCTGCTGTATCTCGGCAAGGACTATGCCTTTGCATATGGCATGCACCCTCCCGGCAGGCATGAAAAAAACATCTCCGGGCATCACTTTCTCAAAATTAAGTATCTCGGCCAACTTTCCTCTTTCCAGCTTTTCAAGGAACAGCTCTCGAGTAACCTCCCTGTTGAAGCCTGATATCAACTCAGCTCCCTGTTCAGCATGCAGAACATACCACATCTCGGTTTTGCCGCGCTCATTATGCCTCAGTGCCGCCAGTTCATCGTCCGGATGCACCTGGACAGAGAGGTTTTCATTGCTATCAATAAGCTTTATCAGCAGCGGGAATTCAACCCCGTAACTGTCGAACACCTTCTCCCCTACAAGGTCGCCCATGTAAACCCCGATCAGTTCCTCAATATTGTTGCCCTTCAGGTGGCCGTTGGCAACAACCGACAATTTACCCTTGTAGCCTGAAATTTCCCAGCTTTCCCCAATCCTGACCTCCCCTGGAAAATTCTTGTTAAACATTTCATGCAGTCGGTTTCCCCCCCATATCATCTCACGGGGGATAGGGCTGAACTTCAAAGGATATAATGTGCGCATGTATCAACTCTGTTTGCGAAAAAAAAACTAATTTGGTCGCGCAAAAGCGGCAGATAATATTTTTTGAACAGCCGGCCGGAAAAAAAGGGACTTTTTGGCTGTTTCCTTTAATACCTGATGCGTTCAGGGGTTAAAATTAGTAATAATTTATTATTAAAACAGACTGATATGCTTATTGTCGGTATTGCCGGCGGATCAGGTTCTGGTAAAACCACCGTTGTCAGGAAGGTGATGGAACGGCTTCCCCAAAGCGAGGTTGTGCTGATACCCCAGGATTCCTATTACCGTGACAATTCACATCTCCCTCTCCAGGAGAGGCAGGAGATAAACTTTGACCACCCAAGGGCACTTGAATTCAGCCTGCTGATAAAACATGTCAGAATGCTGAAGGAAAGCAGAACAATCAGACAACCGGTCTACTCATACCTTACCTGTACCCGGTCTGACGAAACTATTGAAATAGAGCCAAGGAAAGTTATTATTATTGAGGGCATCCTCATCCTCACCAATAAGTTGCTCAGAGAACTGATGGACATAAAGGTTTATGTCGACGCTGATGCCGACGACAGGTTGTCCCGGGTCATATCGCGCGATATAAGCGAACGGGGCAGGTCAGTTGATAAAGTACTCGAAAGGTATCACAAGACTGTTAAACCGATGCACCTTCAGTTCATCGAGCCTACAAAACGCTATGCAGATATAATTATACCCCAGGGAGGCAATAACAAGGTGGGGATAAATATCCTTACAGGAATAATCCTTAACAGCCTGAGCAGCCCCGGCATCTAAGAAAGGAGAAAGAGTTCATCGTTATCTGCCGGCAAACGTCCTGACAGCATCTGCAAATTCCCCGGGTTTTTCGGCATGCAGCCAGTGGCCTGCTCCCTCTATAGTAACTAGTTGTGCGCCGGGGAATATTCTTTCGATTGTCTCAATATCCTCATCATTAATATACGGTGATTTCTCACCCCTTATGAACAGGGCAGGAAAGCCGGTAAGGGGAAAGGCAGGATCAAAACAATTGGTGTTCACCCCATCCATGATATTATCGAGTTCTCTTATGAGCACATCCAGATTAAGAGTCCAGCGATAGCTGCCATCATCTCTCCTGTCAAGATTTTTCATCAGAAAACTCCTGACTCTGCGTGACTTAATGGTATCCTCCAATATGTTGTCAATATCCCTGCGCGTTTTTGCAATGCTCAGTCCGGCATTCTTCATAGAATACAGGATATCACGGTGATTGGGTGATTCTTCCCTGTAAAGATCTTTATATGATTTCGGTGCAATATCGGCAACAATAATCTTCTCAATACGGTCGGGATGATGCTGGGCAAAACACATAGCTACCTTACCCCCCATCGAATGACCCAGTAAAACCGCCCTTTCGAGTCCGGTGTCATCCATCATCTGCCTTATGTCATCACGCATCAACTCATAGTTTTGGTTGTCATCGTGGGGCGACCTCCCATGATTACGCAGGTCAGGCAGCCATACCTCAAACCTGTCCGACAGCAATTTGGCTACTCCCATCCAGTTGTCAGAAGAACCATAGAGACCGTGCATTATAATCATTGGCCTGCCCGATCCGGTCTTTCTGTAAAAAAGCTTCATAATCTCCCGGAGTTTTCTTTTTTCGACTGTATTCAAGTATAACTACTGCACCTCAGCCTCAAGCTGACGAAGATACATCTGTATTGTATTCTCAAGACCAAAATACAAAGCATCTGAAATCAGCGCATGCCCTATCGATACCTCGAGCAGGCCGGGTACATTCAGAGTAAAATACCTCAGGTTGTCAAGATTGAGATCATGTCCTGCATTTAGCCCCAGTTTAAGTTCTCCGGCCAGTTTGGCAGCATCAGCAAAGGGAGTTACCGCCTTAACCGGGTCTGCCTGGAAATCTTTTGCATAGGGCTCCGTATACAGCTCTATCCTGTCAGTACCGGTAAGGCTGGCATGCTCGATAAATTTAAGATTTGTACCCGTAAATATTGACGTTCTTATACCATATTCTTGAAACCTGCCTATCACTTCAGATAACAGCGACTTTTCAGAAATAGTGTCCCACCCCCTGTTTGAAGTAAGTGCATCGGGTGGGTCGGGCACAAGCGTCACCTGATCGGGTACCACCTCGATAACCAGGTCAATAAATGATTTGGAGGGGTATCCCTCTATGTTGAACTCTGTGGTTATCAAAGGCCTTATATCCCGAACATCACTGTAGCGTATATGCCTTTCATCAGGACGGGGATGCACAGTAATTCCCTGGGCCCCGAATCTCTGGCAATCCACTGCCGACTTCAGCACGTCAGGTATATTTCCACCCCGGGCATTCCTGAGTGTAGCAATTTTGTTTATATTTACACTTAATCTTGTCATGGCACATTGTTTGTTCTTACTAATTGCAAAAATAGTGCATAATTACAATAATTAAAACCGGGTATGCTTGCAAGAGATCTTGTATCAGACGTAATTCCCGCACTAAGGACTTCCGATACCGGGGCACGGGCACTTAGCTGGATGGAAATATTCAGGATATCTCACCTGCCTATTGTCAACAACAGGGAATTCCTGGGCCTTATTTCCGATACCGACATATACGATCTGGGAATGACTGATGAACCAATAGGCAACCACAGGCTTTCACTTTTCAGTCCCTTTGTTTACGACAGCCAGCATGTATACGAGGTAATTGAAATTGCCTCCCGGCTTAAACTTACCGTAATACCTGTGCTTGATGAAAAGAAAAACTATATTGGGCTTATCGGCCAGAATGACCTTCTTTCCCATTTTGCAACACTAACAGCAGTGAATGAGCCGGGAGGATTGATCGTGCTTGAAATGAACCACCATGATTACTCCCTCAGCCAGATAGCACAGATAGTTGAAAGCAACAATGCCAGGATACTCAGCCTCTACATCAGAAGCCCGGAAGAAAGCACCATGATCGAAGTCACTGTAAAAATAAACAGGTCTGACCTTACACCTGTCATAAGAACATTCGACCGTTATGATTATAACGTCAAGGCATCCTATATGGATGACGAAAACCTCGACACTTTTTACAGGAACAGGTACGAACAGTTCATACGCTATCTGAACGTATAAAATACGCCCACCAATGCAAATATCTGTTTACGGTCGGCAATTCGGCCCGCATTTCAACGAATTTGCCGGCAGACTTTTTGCCAGGCTCCGGGAGGAGAATATTAACGCGTCAGTATACGGGCCTTTCCATGATTTTCTGATCAATAAAGCCGGCATCGACCCGGGGCCTTGCAACCGTTTCAGTTCGCACAGCGATCTCGACAGGTCCAGCAACTTTGTTTTTACGATCGGAGGCGACGGCACGATACTTGAAACAATTTCAATTGTAAGGGATACAGAAATACCGGTCCTTGGATTCAACAGTGGGATGCTCGGGTTTCTTGCAAGTATCTCAGGTAACGATATCGACAATGCCATCGATGCCATCATTTCCGGAAGGTACTCTATCGAAAAAAGGGGGCTCCTCCAGCTCCACTCTTCAATAAAAGCTTTTGGCGAATTTGACTGTGCCCTTAATGAGTTTACCATCCAGAAGAAAGATTCAACAATGATAACCATAAAGGCATGGCTCAACGATCATTTCCTGAACTCTTACTGGGCCGACGGACTGATCATCTCGACACCCACAGGATCTACCGCCTATTCACTCAGCGTAGGCGGGCCACTGCTAACTCCTGACACCGGGGCAATCATTATCTCTCCGATCGCGCCTCACAACCTGACAGTAAGGCCCATGGTGGTGCCCGACAACAATACTGTCAGGCTGAGGATTACAAGCAGCAGAAAAGATTTCCTGCTGTCGATGGACTACAGGAACACCCTTGTGCCGGCCGATACTGAAATAGTCATTAAAAAGGCCGGCTTTGATATATCACTGGTAAGACTGGAAAACCAGAACTTTTACACCACACTTCGCAATAAGCTGATGTGGGGGGCAGACAAGAGGAACCGGCATTGAGAGTGCGGGTTTAGCACCCTAAATAAGCAGGCGTAATAATTAAAGCCCTGATCATGTTATAATAATATATATTTTCTTTAAATTTGTACCCCTAAAAAAACAGAGATGCGCATCAGAACAGCGATCCCCGTCATACTGGCAATACTTTTCGCTCTTCCGGTAAATGGTCAAAGCTGGAGGTCGCGTCCATTTGAAATATATGCAGGGATTGGCCCGGCAAATTATTTCGGCGATATAGGAGGAACACCACATGAGGAAAACTGGTACGGCATAAGGGACCTGGACATTTTCAGAAGCCGTCCCGGCTTTATCGCAGGGCTCAGGCATATCCCCGGCAGATTCCTTGCTGTTAACGGGAGTGTTGCTCTTGGATGGCTGAGCGGAGATGACAAAGGCGGAAGGAACGAGGCCCGGGGATATGTGTTCAACACAGCATTCCTCGAAATATCAGGCCGAGGCGAGTTTTTCCCCGTAAGGGATGTCAGGCTTCTGAGGGGTGTAAACAGAAGGGGACTGGTACGAAATTACGGCACCTTTTCGTTTTACCTTTTCGGAGGGGCCGGCGCAATTATATACCGCGTAATGCCAAATGAGGCGCTTGAGGCAAGGAGGGAGAGGGATAACCTGGAGCACGGCATGGTAACCATGGTGCTTCCGGCCGGAGCAGGTGTAAAGCTTGGCATCAGCAATACGATGGATATAGGCTTTGAATTGGGAGGGCGCTATTCACTTAATGACTACCTTGACGGGTTTACCAGTCCGACTGCAACATCGAACGATATCTACTACATCACAACGGTAAAGCTTGTTTACAGGCTGAGTGGACTTGGATTGTAATAATTGATGATAAGATGGCCAGAGTTACCGCAATATCAATAATACTGCTGCTTTTAACCGGTAATGTTTTCCCTTCCGATGAGCTGGAAGCAGGTATATTTGCCGGATCCTCCTATTATATGGGGAACATAAACACCTCACTGCCTTTCTACAGGCCTTCTCCTGCATTCGGGGCGCTGATCAAATACAACTTAAATGAGCATTATGCTGTAAAAATGGGCTTTAATTACGGGCAGTTAAGAGGTGATGATCTTGATTTTGACAATATCCTGCACCAGTCAAGACAGGCAGATTTTATTAACAATTTTTATGATTTTTCCTTGCAGGGTGAATTTAACTTCATGCCCTTCAAGGTAACAATATTCAGAAAGCCCTTTGCCACTTTTATTACAGCGGGGCTGGCCTATACATTCATTCCTGACGGACAGGGCCCGGCCGCAAATTATCTTAATATCCCTTTCGGGGGAGGGGTAAAATACGGAGTGAGCAGAAAGGTGACGATAGGATTGGAATGGATTTTGAAGAAGAGTTTTACGGACGATATTGACGGGGTTAGAAGTTTCGGACAATTTGACACCCCATCTTTGGTTCATAATAATGATTGGGTATCTTTGGCCGGATTTTTTATAACAATAAAACCGTTTGAACGCAGAGGCGATTGTCCCGTTTACTGGTATTAACCATCAGTATTTTATGACAGACCTGAAGGATAAAATAGATAAGGAAAAGCTGCCACGCCATATTGCTGTTATTATGGACGGCAACGGAAGATGGGCAAGGAAAAGAGGCTCACACAGGATCTTCGGTCACCAGAATGCCATTACCGCGGTCAGGCAGACTATTGAAGGCGCCGGGGAGCTTGGTGTAGAATACCTTACTCTCTATGCCTTTTCCAAAGAGAATTGGTGCAGGCCGCAGGAGGAGATAGATGCACTTATGGAGCTGATGGTTTCATCCATTGATTCGGAAACAGGCACACTAATCGAAAACAATGTTCGTTTATTGGTTATCGGCGACATGGAAAGTCTGCCGCCGGTGATTGTTGATAAGCTGATAGATGTAATTGACAGGACAAGTAAAAATACGGGCCTTACGCTGATCGTGGCACTGAGTTACGGTGCAAGATGGGAGATCGCAAGGGCAGCCAGGCTTGTGGCAGAGGATGTGTCATCGGGTAAGCTGGGCAAAGAAGAAATAGACGAGGAACTCTTCAAAAGATACCTCACAACATCAGATATCCCCGACCCCGAGTTGCTGATACGAACAAGCGGAGAATACAGGCTGAGCAACTTCCTTCTCTGGCAGCTGGCTTATGCTGAAATGTATTTTACACCCACATTGTGGCCCGACTTCAGGAAAGAACATCTTTACAGTGCAATATTGGATTTTCAGAAGAGAGAGAGACGGTTTGGCAAAACCAGTGAACAATTAAACTGTGATTAATTTGTTATGTTGGAAAAAAGAGTGTTATCAGTTGTTTGTTTCTTTCTGGCAGTATTTTGCATACTGCCAGATGTCAGTGCCCAGATAGACTATGCCTCCCTGCCTGTGATGGATTACTCCAGGCCCAGGGAATATGTGATAAGGGAGGTAACTGTGTCAGGAATACAGCATCTTGACCCCATTGTTGTTAGAAGTGTAAGCGGATTGCAGACGGGAAGGAGGATCACTATTCCCGGCGATGAAATTACCGAAGCCATCCAGAAGCTCTGGGAACAGCGGCTTTTTTCGGATGTCAAGATAACGGTTACACGGACTGAAGGTGCTGAAGTGGACCTCGACATTATGCTCCAGGAGCCCCCGCGGCTTTCATCGTTGACTATCGATGGCCTCAGGAGATCTGAACTCAGGGATATTGAAGACAAGATCAGGCTGAGAAGCGGAAGGCTTGTCGATGAAAACACCCTTAACAATACAAAGGATATTATTGAAAAGCATTTCGTAGAAAAAGGTTTCCTCAACACCGAAGTTGACATCCGCATGGAAGATGACCCTGTCCATCCCAACAGGGTAAGTCTTTACATCGATGTAGACAAAAACGAGAGAGTCAGGATATCGGATATTTACTTCGAGGGAAATGAACATTTTACCGACCGCCGCCTGAGGCGTGTAATGAAAAACACCAACAAGAGAAATCTCAACATATTCCGGACCTCCAAGCTGGTAGCACCGGATTACCGGGAAGATAAGGAGAACCTGATCACATTCTACAATGAACACGGATTCAGAGATGCGGTTATTATTTCAGATACCGTGTATCATACCGCCGATAATCGTGTCAATGTCGGTTTAGTTATCGATGAAGGCATCCAGTACTATTTCAGGGATATTTCCTGGGTCGGGAATACCAAGTACCCTGCCGAATTCCTGGCTGCTGTCCTCGGTATTGAAAAAGGGGATATCTATGATCAGACTTTGCTTGAAAAGAGGGTAAGGCTCGACGATGATGCCGTAAGCTCAATTTACCTCGATGACGGCTACCTCTTTTTCCAGATAAATCCGGTTGAGATCCGCATCGAAAACGATTCGATCGACCTTGAGATGCGGATCCGCGAGGGAGACCAGGCCCGTATCAACAGGGTGCTGATCAGCGGTAACACCAAAACCAATGAGCATGTAATAAGGAGAGAGCTGCGTACCAAGCCCGGCCAGCTGTTCAGCAAGACAAACCTGATGCGTTCGCATCGGGAGATAGCCAACCTCGGGCATTTCGATCCCGAGAGGCTTGAAATTAATCCAATTCCGAATCCCGGTGACGGGACTGTTGATATTGAATATGTAGTCGAAGAGAGGGCCAACGACCAGCTTGAAATCTCAGGCGGATGGGGAGCCGGCATGCTTATCGGCACGATCGGCGTGCGCTTCAACAATTTCTCAACCAGGAACTTTTTCAACAGGGAAGCATGGAGGCCCCTGCCCTCTGGCGATGGCCAGACGCTCAGCATCCGTGCCCAGAGTAACGGCAGCTATTACCAGGCCTATAACCTCACTTTTGTTGAGCCGTATGTAGGAGGAACAAAGCCCAACTCGCTTTCGTTCTCCGTTTACCATACAATACAGACCAACAGGTATAACCGGAGGGTACAGGACTGGTCGTCCATAAAGATATCCGGTGCCTCCCTGGGTATGGGCAGGAGGCTCAACTGGCCCGACGACTTCTTTACACTTTACAATGAGATAAGTTTCCAGAATTATGTGCTGGACGACTGGTTTGGCCAGTTCCTGTTCCAGGACGGAAGTTCAAGAAACCTGAGTTTCAGGACCTCTTTCGGCCGCAACTCGGTCGACCAGCCCATCTATCCCCGCCGTGGCAACTCATTCAACCTGACACTGCAGGTAACACCTCCCTATTCGCTACTAAGCGGCAGGGACTATTCTGCAATGTCGCCCCAGGAAAAGTACAAATGGATTGAGTATCACAAGTGGACATTCAAGAGCAACTGGTACACGGCACTTGCAGGGAATCTTGTTTTGAGTACCGGGGCTCAGTTCGGTATTCTCGGGTACTTCAACAGCGATATAGGTCCGTCACCCTTTGAAAGCTTCGACCTTGGAGGCGACGGTATGTCGGGCTACAACCTTTACGGAAGAGAGACGATCGGACTGAGGGGTTATGAAAACGGATCACTTACTCCAATCGTAAGAGGTAACAAGGCAGGTAATATATACAACAAGTTTACAATGGAGTTGAGATACCCTGTATCTACAAACCCCAATGCCTTTATTTACCCGCTGATTTTTGTCGAAGCAGGGAACGCATGGTACGATTTCAATGAATTCAATCCCTTCGCGGTAAAAAGGTCGGCAGGTATCGGACTCCGTGCATTTCTGCCGATGTTCGGATTACTGGGTATTGACTGGGCCTATGGATTCGATAATATTCCCGGCAGACCTGATGCAAGTGGTTCACAGTTCCACTTTGTGCTGGGGCAACAGTTTTAAGAACAATAAATAGAAGAATTATGAAAGAGAATAATCCTAACCTGAATACCCCGGCAAAGTGGCAAACCGGATTCATTTCCGCTGCAGCTTTGGCCCTGCTGCTCTTGCTTGGTACAGCACAGACAGCTTCTGCACAACGGTTTGCATGGATAGATACCGAGTATATCCTGAGCCACATCCCTGAATACAGGGCTGCGCAGGAACAGATGGAAAAGCTTTCAGCCGAGTGGCAGCAGGAGATAGAGGCGCAATATGAAGAAGTTGAGGCTCTTTACAGAAGTTATCAGAATGACCGGGTGCTGATGAGCGAGGATATGAGACGAAAAAGGGAAGAGGAGATAGTTGCCAGGGAGGCGGCCGCCGCCGAGCTGCAGAGAAGATATTTCGGCCCCGAAGGGGAACTTTTCCAGGCCCAGGAAGAGCTGATAAGGCCGATCCAGGACCGCATCTTCAATGCTGTTGAGAAGATGGCACAGGATGATAACTGGGCGGTTATATTCGATACGGCCAACTCGCCGGGCATGCTGTACACAAACCCCCGTAATGACCTCAGCGACGATGTTCTTAAAATACTGGGATACAGGAACTGATCCCCGGATAGCAGACGGGATTCCCTGCAATGAAATGAATAATATAAATTTAATAACTAAAGTTTAATCAGATGAAACATGTTTTAAAAGTACTTTTCATTACTACCCTTCTGGTTGCCGGTCACACAGTCTCGGCCCAGAATATGAAATTCGGGCACATCAACTCCTCGCAGTTGCTTAGGATAATGCCGGAAAGGGAAGCTGCCCAGCGGCAGTTGGAGCGTGAAGCACGGTCACTTGGGGAGGAGCTCGAGAAGCTTCAGGTTGAATATCAAAACAGACTCCAAAGCTATATTGAAGCGCAGGACACCCTGACTAATGTTGTAAGGCAGCTCAGGGAAAGAGAACTCAGGGATTATCAGAACAGGATCCAGGAGTTTCAGGCAGGAGCGCAGGAAGACCTCCAGGTGAGGGAGATGGAGCTGATACAGCCCATTTTTGAGAAGATCGAGAAGGCCATCTCCGAAGTAGCCAGGGAGAGAGGCTATATATACGTTTTCGACATTGATGCAAATGCCATCCTCTATTTCAGTGACGAAAGCGAGGATATAATGCCATTTGTCAGGGAAAAAATGGGCCTTTAGCAATCGGGTGTTCAAGGCCGGATGAAGGCACAAAAAACCACCGGCAGGCGATGCTGCATGGTGGTTTTTTATGTCAATGCAAACAGATAAACATTAGCATTAATGACCATATCCGGAAACGGGCCCATCGGCATATTTGATTCGGGTGTTGGCGGACTGACGGTGGCCTCGGCCGTAAAGCAGGTCCTGCCCGACGAAACTATCATATACTTTGGCGACACCGCCCACCTCCCCTACGGCGACAAGTCGCCCGAAGCCATCCTGCACTACAGCAAAAAAATTACGGACTTCCTGCTGGAACATAACTGCAGGGTAATCCTGGCTGCTTGCAATACCGTTTCAGCAACTGTATGGAAGGAGCTCGAACGCTACATAGGAGAGCGGGCCGTAGCGGTTAACGTTATAGATCCGATAGTGAACAGGGTGGTCAGGTCCATGTCATCCTCCTCGCTGGGTGTTATAGGGACCAAAAACACCATAAATTCAGGCGCATACCCCGAAAAAATCAAAAAGGTACTTCCGGGCCTTCGCGTTTCCTCGCTTGCCACCCCCCTGCTTGTCCCCATGATCGAAGAAGGTTTCATTTATGACGACATCAGCAATGCCATTATCAGAGCCTATCTTTCCGATACCCGGCTTGAAGGAATTGACACGCTGATTCTCGGGTGCACACACTATCCGATAATAAAAAACCAGATAAGGAAATTCTATGATTTCAGGGTTGATGTTATTGATTCTGCAATGACTGTGGCCGAGGAGCTTCGCGAGCTTTTGGAGCCAGGGGGAAGATGTGATGGAAGAGGCGGTAGAGGTGACAGGTTTTTCGTTTCGGACTATACTGAATACTTCAGAAAGATAGCGGGTATGTTCTTTGAGAACGAGATCAGCCTCGAAAAGCAGGACCTCTGGAAATAGTCCGCCAGCAACCTTAAACGACCATATATCATGCAGGTTATGGCTGCTCCCTGTACCAGCCGGCGTAACGTACGTAATTACCTGCATGCCTGGCCATCATTTCGCCAAATTGCTGAGAGTCAATATCCTTGATTCGACGGGCCGGGACCCCTGCATAAATGGTTCCCGGCTCCACCCTGGTCTTTTCAAGAAGCACTGCACCGGCTGCAATGATGGAGTTTGACCCAACAACAACGTCATCCATAAGGATGGCACCCATCCCAACAAGCACATTATCACCAATATGAGCGCCGTGTACAATCACGTTATGTCCAATTGAGACATTACTGCCTATTTCTATGGTTGTCTTTTCAAAGGTGCAATGCATCACAGAATTATCCTGTACATTCACCCTGTTTCCTATTCTTATGGAGTTAACATCACCCCTCAACACCACATTGAACCATATACTGCAGTCATCACCTGTTTCTACATCTCCGATAATGGTGCAATTATCAGCCAGGTAGCAATTTTTTCCAAACCTGGGGCTAAATCCCCTTACCGCTTTTACAAGAGCCATATCATGATATTTTAAAGGCAAATTTCATCCTTTTATTTGGATTCACACCTCTGTTTGGAAACCAAACCGGTGCTGAATAATAATGATTTAAATCATGTTGGACTCAAGCAGCTGTTAATATGAGTATTACAAATACAGCTCCTCTTCCTCCAGGGTTAAAAAAAAACAAATATCATAATCTTATAATATTTAAAATAGTATTTTTGCAGTATATAATTACCTGTTTATAACCAAACATTTATAACCCTTTATTAATAATCAGGTTAAAGCTTTGAAGATAATTCGACAGCTCATAATACTACCACCACACAAATTACAACACCACAAATGAACAACCAGGCTACCTACAAAGAAAAGGAATCGGTCGTCATAAAATTCGTGGGTGATTCGGGCGACGGCATGCAGCTTGCAGGAACCCTCTTTTCTGACACGGCTGCAGTCTTCGGGAACGACCTTTTCACCTTCCCCGATTACCCGGCAGAGATCAGGGCCCCGCATAACACACTTGCCGGGGTATCAGGTTTTCAGGTTCAGATTGGAAGCGATAAGATCTTTTCACCCGGCGATATGTGTGACATACTGGTTGCAATGAACCCGGCATCACTCAAGACCAACCTGAAATGGGTCAGGCCGGGTGGAATAATAATTGTCGATGCAGATGCATTCAACAAAAAGGCGCTGGAAAAGTCGGGATACACCTCTGATCCACTTGAGGACGGAAGCCTGGATGTCTACAGGCTTATCAAGGCCCCGGTAGCAACCATGACGCGAAACAGCCTGTCGCACCTTCAGGTAAGCGCCAGGCTGGCTGAACGGAGCAGGAACATGATGGCACTGGGAATTGTTTCATTCCTTTTGAACCAGAACCTGGATACCACTTTCAAGTTCCTTGCCGACAAGTTCGGATCTAAACCCCAGGTACTGGAGATAAACAAAACCGCGTTAACCACAGGCTATAACTTCGCGGAGACCATAGAGGCCATCGGCAGCACTTATAAAGTGCCCAAGGCATCCCTTAAAAAGGGAACCTACCGCAGTATTTCAGGAAACGTTGCCACGGCATGGGGTTTTCTTGCGGCTTCCGAACGTTCGGGCAGGCCGCTCTTTCTTGGTTCCTATCCAATAACTCCGGCAACTGAAATACTGATTGAGCTGGCTCAGCAAAAATGCCTCGGAGTAAAAGTATTCCAGGCTGAAGATGAGATTGCAGGTATCTGTTCAGCCATAGGTGCCAGTTTTACCGGCTCCCTGGCGATTACCACCACATCAGGGCCGGGACTTTCACTCAAGTCGGAGGCGATAGGCCTTGCCGTGATGACCGAGCTGCCCCTTGTTATCGTAAATGTGCAAAGGGCCGGACCTTCCACCGGCATGCCCACAAAATCGGAGCAGTCTGACCTCCTTCAGGCCCTGTACGGCCGTAATGGTGAATGTCCCGCTGTTGTAATGGCGGCCTCGACACCGGCAAATTGCTTCTATTATGCTTATGAAGCAGCCAAGATCAGCATGGAGCACATGACGCCGGTAATATTGCTGACTGACGGATACCTTGGCAACGGTTCGGAGCTCTTCAGAATACCTAAGGTATCAGAGCTGCCCGAAATAACCCCGCCGCTCGCCAGACCTAATGACGAAACATACAAGCCCTACAAACGTGATCCCGAAACTTTGGTCAGGCAATGGGCAGTACCTGGCACCGAGGGGCTTAGGCACCGGATCGGGGGGCTCGAGAAAACTGATATTTACGGTGCGGTGTCGACCGATCCGCAAAATCATCAGATGATGGTTCAGATAAGGGAAAACAAGGTCAAAAAGATTGCCGAAAAACTGCCGCCGCAAAAAATAATGGGAGATCAAAGCGGCGATTTGCTTGTTGTCAGCTGGGGAGGTACGGAGGGCTCAATCCGCACCCCTGTGAAAGCATTGCAGAAGGAAGGCAAAAAGATAGGACACGCACATTTTAACCACATAATGCCACTGCCGGGAAACACGAAAAAAGTGCTGGAAAGCTACAAGAAAGTGATTGTCTGTGAATTGAATAACGGACAGTTCGTCAAATACCTTCGTTCTGAGTTTCCTGATATCAGCTATATGCAATACAATAAGATACAGGGGCTGCCCTTCTTTACCGGCGAGCTTACAGAATTGTTTAATAAACTGCTTGAAACAAAATAGTTATGATAAGCAACCGCATAATGCAATCGGAAGAGAAGCTGACAAAGGAAGACTTTGTGAGCGATCAGATGGTAAAATGGTGTCCCGGATGCGGGGCACATGCCATTCTCAAAGCCATTGAAAATGTTTTTCCCGAGATCGGATACAAAAAAGAGAACTTCATGTTCGTATCCGGCATAGGATGTTCTTCCCGATTCCCATATTATGTAAATACCTACGGTGTTCACGGTATTCACGGAAGAGCTGCAGCCATTGCTACCGGGGTTAAGCTGGCCAATCCGGGACTGAGTGTATGGATAGCAACAGGCGATGGCGACTCTATGGCCATTGGCGGAAACCACTTTATCCACATCATCAGGAGGAACCTGGATGTAAACATACTGCTTTTCAATAACCAGATCTACGGGCTTACCAAGGGACAGTACTCCCCAACCACCCCGATAGGAAGTGTGACGCGGACCTCACCGCACGGAACAATAGAGCACCCCTTTGTTACAGCAGGCCTTGTAATGGGTGCCCAGGGAACATTTTTCGCCCGTGTGCCCGACAACAACATAAAACTGATGACTGAAGTGATGTTTGAAGCAGCAAGGCATGACGGGACTGCTGTTATCGAAATACTGCAAAACTGCATAATTTTTGCAGACGGTACCCATTCTCAGATTACCGACAAGGATCTGCGGGATGACTTTCAGTTGCACCTTAAACATGGGGAGCCAATGCTTTACGGCAAGAATAAGGAGAAGGGCATACAGTTGAAAGGACAAAAGCTTCAGGGAGTCATAGTTGGACTGAACGGGGTGGAGATGGAAGATATTCTTATTCACGACCGGTATGAGAAAAACCCCGGCATCCACCGGATGCTCGGGAAAATGGAGCCTCCCGACCTGCCTGTTGCAATGGGCGTTATCAGGTCGGCCGAATTTGAAACATATGATGATATGATAGAGGTTCAGATCGAATCAGCCAGAGAACAATCTGATATCAAATGTGTTGACGATCTTCTTAAAAGCGGTGAAACATTTGAAGTTGATTAAATACAATACAGCCAGCCTGTTTCTGACGGTTTTTTTCTGTGTTGCATTGCTGCACCTCTCCTGCCACAGAAGAACAGCACGTACGGCAGATATGAACGAAAACGACACCACCGATATCGTGATAACCCACATCGCAGGGGGCAGTTACTGCGGCATTGAAGAGCCTGATAACAGAATTGTTACATCGGCTGACGCCTGGGAGGAGATGTGGGCGGAAATTCACCGTGGCACCCGCCCGGTAAGGGAGGCCCCTGAAATAGACTTCAGCCGCGAAACGGTTGCAGGAGTTTTTCTTGGCACCAGGTCCACCGGAGGATACAGTGTAGAGATCATTGATGCCGTTAAACATAACGGAACCCTGAAAGTAATTTATAAAACAAAATCCCCCGCCCCCGGTGATATGGTTTCCATGGCGCTTACCCAGCCGTTTCATGTTGTCAGTTTTAACGTAACCGGCGCGGAAATTGAATTTATAAGGCATGAGCCATAAGCAGTTAACCGTTAACCACCAGACACCTCATCTTTTTTGTTTATTTTTTAACTTATTTTATTAAACATTTTGAAGCCGTATAGTGTTTTAGTCTAAACAATGCATTTATATTAATTGTTTATGGCATACAATTTGGTGAAAATTTAAGTTATTATAATATATTGAAGTATTAATTATGTTCCCGGATAATAGGGTAACCCAAAATATTTAAGGTCATGGTGAATCTAAAAAATATAAATACCGGAGCGGGAAAAATAATGTGCAGTTCGGTATTGCTGGCCGCTCTAATTTTATTTACAGGATATAACTTGAATGCGCAGGGTTTCGGGCGGACAAAGCCCGGGTACAGGACATTCGATTTCAGGGTATACCAAACACCGAACTTCGAAATATATCACTATTTTGATAATGATTCGATTGTGCACGAGATAGCACAGATGAGCGAAAAATGGTACTACCGCCATGCAAGGGCCCTCGGCGATACAATCAAGCAAAGGAACCCGCTCATTATTTATGAGAACCATCCCGACTTCCAGCAGACCACGGCGGTAGGCAGCATGATAGGCATAGGGACGGGCGGTGTTACTGAATCACTTAAGAACAGGGTGGTAATGCCCATACTGGAAACCAGGGGGCAGACCGACCATGTGCTGGGTCACGAATTGGTTCATGCCTTCCATTTCAATGAACTGTTGCGAAACGATACAATGAATGTCTACTCAATAAGGAATCTTCCGCTATGGTTCATCGAGGGAATGGCCGAATACATGTCCATTGGGAGCGTTGACCCAAACACAGCCATGTGGATGCGTGATGCGATCATTAATGACGATTTCCCTACCCTGAGGGATATGACCACCAGCTACAAATATTTTCCCTACCGGTTCGGTCATGCCTTCTGGGCATTTGTAGCGCGTACATGGGGCGACTCGATAATAACCCCCCTGTTTACCGAAACAGCCAGGCTGGGATATGAGAGGGCTATTGAGAATTTGCTGGGAATGACTGCCAACACATTTTCAGATGTATGGCAGTCCTCCTTCAGGATGCATTACGATGAACTTATCAGGAATACCGACAGTGAAATGACCGGTACAAAACTGATATTTGAAGAGACTGGAGGAAGTATGAATGTGTCGCCGTCGGTAAGCCCCGACGGACAGTATGTTGCATTTTATTCCGAGATGAATGTTTTCACCCTTGACCTGTTTATAGCGCGGACAGAAGACGGTGAGGTTGTACGGACACTGACAAGCTCAACGCGCAATACCGATATTGACGGATACAACTTCCTGGAATCAATGGGTACATGGTCGCCCGACAGCCGTTACTTTGCCTACGTTGCCGTCAAACGAGGGAGAAGCCATATAATGGTTGCCGATATTAACCGGCCGCGCCGGACAAGGGAGATAAGAATACCGGGAGTCCCTTTTGTAAACAATCCCGCCTGGTCACCCGACGGCAGGTACCTGGTCATGACCGGGCTGGTTGGCGGAATCAACAACCTGTACCTTTACGATCTTGACAGCGGTGAGGTTACACAACTGACCAACGACCCGTACTCATACGTACACGCTTCCTGGTCGCCCGACGGCAGGTACATAGCCTTTGCAACCGACATGAAGCAGCCGGGAGATACCACTGAAATGGTAACCTACAATCTGAACCTGGGCCTGATCGATATGCATGACAATAACAGGCGCAGGGTTCTCCCGATTTTCAGGGGTGCCGACAATGTAAACCCGGTATTCGCGGCCGATGGCAAATCTATATATTTCCTTTCAGACAGCGACGGTTTCAGGAATATGTACAGGTATGACATGGAAACGGAAGAGGTTTTCAGATCAACAAATTTTCCCACCGGCATAAGCGGCATAACAGCGCTTTCTCCGGCGATAAGCATCGCGAGGGAAACAGGCCTTATTACATATTCATATTATTTTGAAGGGAACCATACCATCTACGCAGCCATGCCCGAAGATTTCAGGGAGGAGCCCGCCGATCCCGGCACTATAGATATGCTTGCCGCCACACTTCCGCCTTTCCAGCGTGTCGCAGTAAACATAGTGGACCGGAATATTGCCAACAACAAAAGATTTACCCAATTTCCAAGGGAAGAGTTCACCGAACAGAGATATGAACCGAGGTTCCAGCTCGACTATATAGGAAATACTGGTGTGGGTGTTGCAGTAAACTCTTATTACGGAACAGGGATGTCGGGTGGCGTAGAAATGCTGTTCAGCGACATTCTGGGCAACAACACCCTTTACGGTGCAGTTGCCGTTAACGGCGAAATTTATGATTTCGGGGGAGCGGTACAATACATAAACCAGAAAAGGAGAATCAACTGGGGAGGGTCGATCTCACATATCCCTTACAGGTTTGCCTACCTTCAACTGGAGCCATACCCCAGGGACCCCAGGTATTTGAGTTACACCCTTGTTAACCAGAGGATATTTGAAGACCGGCTGGCATCCTTTGCATATTACCCGTTTTCCATGTCCAGGCGACTGGAAGGAGGATTATCACTGGCACGCTACTATTACAGGATAGACAAGTTTTACAATCTGTATGATGAGTTTGGCAGGTACGCGGGACAGGACATTGACAGGCGGGTAGATGCTCCGGATGGTTTCACCCTCTTTATGAGCAACCTGGCCTATGTGGGAGACAATTCCTACTTCGGCATGGCCTCACCTATGAGAGGCAACAGGTACAGATTACAGGGCAGTAAATATTTCGGAAGGGTTGAGTTCTACCAGGTTCTGGCAGATTACAGGCACTATATATTCCAGAACCCGTTAAGCTTTGCATTCAGGGTTCTTCACAACGGAAGATACGGCAGGACAGCCGAAACCTATGATATTTTCTACCCGATGTACCTTGGGTTTCCCGGATATGTCAGAGGATACGGGTCACAACAGAACCTGCAGCAGGTGTTCGGCGGCACTGACTTTACAATTAACAATCTGATAGGAAGCAAAATGGCCCTTGCCAATTTTGAAGTAAGGCTTCCTTTCACCGGGCCGGAGCAGCTGGCAGTAATACGGTCGGGCGTTTTCTTTACTGAGCTGGCGCTGTTTCTTGATGCCGGTGTTGCGTGGACTGAAACCACAAGGCCGACACTTGATCCGAACAATTTTTCTGACGACAGAAGGTTCCCGATATTCAGCACGGGGCTGTCGCTCAGGGTCAACCTGTTCGGAGCACTTATAATCGAGCCATACTATGCACTGCCATTCCAGAGAGACGGGATCACTGCCGGGGTATTCGGCCTGAACTTCCTCCCGGGATGGTAAAGACACAGGCATGAAACGCACATGGGCGTTTCAGCGGACAATCTCCAGAACAGGTTGTCCGGTAACGGATGCTGCCTTTGGAATATTGAGCATCAGTGAAATAGTGGGAGCAATATCAGCTATGGAAACACGCCTGTTTATTACGACAGGTTGAACATTCCATCCAAAAAATACCAGCGGCACGTGTCGGTCATAATACACAAGCTCCAGCCTGTCGCCCGCCACATTACGCTCATGCCAGCCCGGCTGAAAATAGATCATCACATCACCCGACCGCGGAGGATAAAAACCTGCCTGCACGCCGTAATTCATGCCTGAAGTGAAATTATTGCGGCTGATCACACCCTCGCTTACAGCGCCTGCCACACCACTAATCTGGCCCAGGAACCGGGCCGACATATGCTGTATCTCATCTATCGGAATATTATTTCTGTATATCAGGTCATGATTGAGATAAACCATCCCTGCATTATATGCCTGCACCCATTCTCCGGTGCCGTAGGTGACGTTAAGGTAGCTCCTGAGCAGGGCCATGGCCATTCCCGGGCTGAAGGTGCCTGAGGGAAGCCTGGCCCTCCTGTTGTAGTTTTCAGGATAGCCCGCACCGCTGTCCGATGTCATGAATACCAGCACGTTCGACATGCCGTAATAATCATCAAGAAACTTGAGCAGATATGCAATATCCCTGTCCAGCCTGATATACGCATCCTGCAACTCCTTCGAGAATGTCCCGTAGTAACGGTCAATCTCGCCGGTGGACGAGAACCCTATTATCAGCATGTCGGTCCCGCCTCTCCTTCCCAGGCCCTCATTTACCATAAGATTTCTGGCAAAATCGAGTGTGAAGGTGTTACCGAATGGTGTTGACCTGAGCAGGCGGTAATCATCTCCCCTCCTTCGCATCCTCCTCAGGTCATATCTGAATGGTTCATTCCGGCCATCTTCCCCTGCTCCTGTATAGAGTGCCCAATCCCTGGCCGGTTCCCAAACCCGTTCAAGATATGTTTCAGGAAGCATTCCGTTGTTGAAATCACGAACCCATGAAGGAAGTGAGTCGATATAGAAGGTGCTGGTCATCCATGATCCGCTTATGTCATCGAACCACCATGCCGAGTTTGCAGAAAAACCGCCTGACAATACAGCAGCAGCATCATTCATTGATACCGTAAACACGCGCGATTTGAAGTCGGTCGACATACGAAGCTGATCGCCTATAGTAGCCGACACCAGCATATGGGGCGACCGTTGCCCTTTAGCATAGGTGCCACCTACCGCCGACCTTTTCTCGTCATAAACCGAATTCTGTATTCCATCTCTCAGGCGGTCATACCAGTGATCGGCTATAATCCCGTGCGCAGACGGATCGGAGCCTGTAGATATTGTTGCATAGCCTGAAGCGGACTGGTTGACGAGGTGGGAGTACCGTGCATTACTGAATGATGCGCCACCCGAAAAAAGCCTTTTTAACCCGTCTTCGCCGAACCTGTCCCACATCCTTTCAACGTAATCATACCTCATCCTGTCAATAACCAGTCCCACGACAAGATCCGGCCTGCCAGCCCGCATCCCTTCACCGTAATCAACTCCGTCAACTGCTGTCATACTCATGGCAGGAACATGAATAACACCTGCAATTAACCATAAAATAATAGCACGAACTCCCCTCATGTTGGATTAAAATTTTATTTTTAGCGTATAATCAATATGCGTTTCCCCCTGGTATAACTTCCATATTCAATTCTTATTATATAAACCCCGGTTGGTATATCTGCCGTACTGACAGAAAACACTGCCGGACCCTCTTCCGTGGTGCCCCGGTAAATATCTTTCACCCTTCTGCCTGAACGGTCGAACAACATGATGTTCAAAGGCAGTTTTTCAGGCAGTTCAGCGCTGATGGTTACAATTGTCCCCCCGGCACCAGTGTTTATGTTAAATGAAGCCCCCGGGACTCCCGGCACTGCCGGTGCCGACGTGGAAACCGGTTCAAGCCTGACATTAAGCAGGGTAGTATCGCGTTCCCATATCATAACATCGCTAACCGTGAGGCTTTGATAACCTTCGGCCGAGAAAACAAGGTCATAGCTCCCTTCAGCAGCAAGCCTGAAATACCAACCGTTGTGCTGGCAGGAAAAGATATGTGAAGAATCCTTGTCATGAGAGATCAACTCCACCCTTGCACGCAGGGGCTGATCAGTGAAAGCATCGGTAACTCTCCCCCTCAGGCCGAAAGTTGACTGTTCAATATAATTCAAAAGCGACCGGTGATTATATTCCCAATAATCAGGTAATTCAGAAGAGTGAGGATGCTTCGTGTCGCTTATCTCCATGGTAACCTCTCTTCCTCCCAGGTAATATGTCACATAATCCTGCCGCCCGCCGGTTATCTTATACCAGCCGGCGCCATGGGTGACCCCGCCGAGAAAGGTCATATAGCCTTCGGGACTGTAATACCAGGCCGTATCGGCATACTCCCGGCATATATATTCAAACCACAGATCATCGGCATGCCTCCGGTCCCACGTATCCCACGGGTAGTTCATAACCTCTGCCCCGGTGTGAATGTTGGCCGACAGCACAAAATGTTTTTCCTCCATCAGTTCCATCATTGCAACTGTCTCAGGCTGACGGCCTTCTGTTGTATATCCCTTTTCGCCGATAAGGGGAAAGTCCCGGTTAAGGTCAATATTGTTGGCGTTCCGCCGCCGGGGCGACACAATTGTGTTTCCGTCTCCCCCGTGATAGGCGCCATCAGGGTTGGCCAGCGGGTTGATCCAGATCTCGGCATTGTCAAGAAGCCTCTCAACCTGCCTGTTCTCAGGGTACCCTTCCAGAAGGTATTCTATAAGCCTCAGCATCAAAACATACCCGACAGTCTCGTCGCCGTGCATTGTCGATGAGTACATAAACCGGGGTATTGGATTGTTGTGCGGATTGTTCCCGCTTATCTTCAGAAACAGGATGCTCCGTCCCTCAACCGTGCTGCCGGCATCAACCAGAGAACAGATATCGGGGTACTCTTCGGCCCATGACTCCATCATCTCCACATATTCAGAATAAAGAGGGTAATAATTCCAATCTCCCTTAACGGGGAGAAAAACGTCCTTACCGGTATCCTCCTCACCCCTCTCCCTGAGGTATCTCCGGGCCAGGGCTGTGTCATTTTCATGGATTTCAGCAGCCAGTATCCCGGCACATGCCAGAAACATGATAACCAGGCATATCCGTCTGCCTGCGGAGATAACTACATCATAGAATAATCCCGGGGCCATCCTTGTACCTGTTTATTATACGTTGAACCTGATATTCAGCATGTCGCCGTCATTCACCACATAGTTGCGGCCCTCAACCGAAAGCTTGCCCTTATTCCTGCAGGCTGCCTCTGAGCCCAGGGCAACAAAGTCATCGTATCTTATCACCTCAGCCCTGATAAACCCCCGCTCCATGTCGCTGTGTATAACCCCCGCAGCCTGCATGGCGGTCATGCCCGATCTGATAGTCCACGCCCTCACCTCTTTGGGCCCCATTGTAAAGAACGTTTTCAGATCCAGCAACCTGTAGGCAGCCCTTATCAACCTGTTCACCCCCGGCTCCGAAAGTCCGGCTTCCCTGAGAAAAGCCATCCTGTCATCTTCGCTGTCAAGTTCTGCAATATCAGCTTCTACGGCAGCAGCCACATTCAGAACCTCTGCATTTTCCCCTTCCAGGGCCCTTTCAACCTGCCTGGAATATTTATTCCCGGTTACGGCCGAAGCTTCGTCAACATTGCATATATAAATAACAGGCTTATCCGACAAGAGGGAAAGATCGCCGGCATACTGCCTCTCGCTGCTGTCAAGCGGGACTGTCCGTGCCGGACTGAATGATTCCAGGTGCTCCTTGTATACCCTCAGCACTCCTGCCAGTTTTCCTGCCTCCTTATCGCCGATCCTGAGCAGCTTTTCGGCCTTTTCCAGCTTCTTTTCAACAGATTCCAGGTCCTTAACCTGAAGCTCAAGGTTGACCGTTTCGATATCTCTTACCGGATCAATACAGCCGTCAACATGAGGCAGTGCGTCGTCGTCAAAACAACGTACCACATGCAACAGGGCGTCGGTGTTCCTTACGTCGGCAAGGAACCTGTTCTGCTGGCCCCCACCTGCCGCCGAACTCTTTGCCAGTCCGGGAATATCTACAAACTCTATCGTGGTATGCACGATCTTTTGCGTTGGCTGCAGCTCAGCAAGCTTGTAAAGGCGTTTATCGGGCACATGTACAATTCCCAGGTTGGGCCTGGTTGCACTGAAAGCCGCCGACGAAGACTCCGCCCGGGTATTCGACATGCAATTGAAGAGGGTGGTTTTACCCGAGTTTGTGAGTCCGATTATTCCGCATCGTAATGGCATCTGTACTTTATGTTGTTAATGGTGCCTGCAAAATTAATTTTTTATCTTCAAAAATCTCTTCTGCGCCGAACGATTGAGATGATCAGCCAAAGGGTTGTGGCCATGATATGACAGATCGGGAAAAAAGTTTAATTTTACAAACTTATCAGGCAACCAGTTAAACAAAATTCAAAATGGACAGAAAACTAACAGACAAAGCATCAGACAATATTCGCATACTTTCGGCTTCAATGGTCGAAAAGGCCAAATCGGGTCACCCGGGCGGGGCCATGGGCGGAGCCGACTTTATCAATATTCTCTTTTCGGAGTTTCTCCGTTTCGATCCCGGCGACATGGAGTGGTTTTTGCGGGACAGGTTCTTTCTAGACCCCGGCCATATGTCGCCTATGCTCTACTCTGTACTGTGCCTCACGGGCCATTATTCTCTTGATGACCTGAAAAACTTCAGGCAGTGGGGCAGTCCTACCCCCGGACACCCCGAGAGAGATGTTGCAAGAGGAATAGAGAATACATCGGGGCCACTCGGTCAGGGTCATACCATGGCTGTAGGTGCGGCAATCGCCGAACGCTTCCTGGCTGCGCGCTTCGGCGACTGGATGACACACAAAACATACACCTTCATCTCCGACGGGGGAGTTCAGGAAGAGATATCCCAGGGCGCCGGGCGCATTGCCGGATTTCTGGGGCTCAGCAACCTGGTGATGTTTTACGATGCAAACGACATACAGCTCTCTACCACTACAAACGAGGTAACATGCGAAGATACTGCAAAGAAATACGAAGCATGGGGCTGGAGGGTAATGACCATTGACGGCAACAACCAGGATGAGATAAGGAATGCCCTGCAGGCTGCCCTCGATGAAAAGGAAAAGCCTTTTCTCATTATCGGGAAAACCATAATGGGTAAAGGGGCGGTAACCGCCGACGGCACCTCTTTTGAGGGCAAGCCATCAACCCATGGACAGCCACTTTCGGCTGCCGGGGCAGACTTCGCGAAAACCATCAGGAATCTGGGCGGCGACCCCGAAAACCCCTTCATTGTTTTTGATGACGTCAAAGAAAACTGGAGCCGTATAATGGACAAAAAAAGGTCTGAGGCGCAACTCCGGAAAAAGGAACAGCAGAGGTGGGAAAAACAAAACCCGGCACTCGCCGGTAAGCTGGAACAGTTTGTTTCGGGCGCCATTCCGGAGGTCATTTATCCGGCTATAAAGCAAAAGCCCGGTGTATCTACAAGAGCCGCCTCGGGTGCGGTGCTGGGGCATTTTGCCGCCACTGTTGAAAACCTTATTGTTGCCTCGGCCGACCTTGCAAACAGCGACAAGACCGACGGCTTCCTGAAAGCCTCAAAGCCATTTATGAAAGGTGACTTTACAGGAGCGTTCCTTCATGCGGGGGTATCGGAGCTGACGCTGGCAGCCATCGCCAGTGGCATGGCCCTGCACGGGGGCGTGATCCCGGCAGTCGGAACATTTTTCGTGTTTTCAGACTATATGAAACCGGCTGTGAGACTTGCCGCGCTCATGGAGCTTCCGGTAAAATACATATGGACCCATGATGCCTTCAGGGTTGGTGAGGACGGGCCAACACACCAGCCGGTTGAGCATGAGGCACAGATCAGGCTGATGGAGGAGCTGGAAAACCATTCCGGAAGGCCCTCCATGCTCGTTCTGAGGCCCGCCGATGCCTCAGAAACCACCGTTGCCTGGAAAATGGCGATGGAGAACACCAGAACACCCACCGCGCTGGTCCTGTCAAGGCAGAACATAGCCGACATACCTGCCATTGGGGAAGATGGAAGATTTGCAGAAGCACTCAAAGCGTCAAAAGGGGCATACATTGTACAGGATGACGGCGGCACCCCCGATATTATCCTTGCAGGAAGCGGCTCGGAAGTCTCCACCCTGGTGGGAGGTGCCGGACTTCTCCGGGAGAAGAAAGGCCTCAAGGTCAGGGTTATATCCCTTATCTCCGAAAGACTTTTCATGGAGCAGGATAAGGAGTACCGCCGGCATGTGATGCCCGGGCAGCTGCCTGTTTTTGGTCTGACAGCCGGGCTTCCTTCGGTGCTAAGGAACTTCGTGGGCCCCCGTGGAAGGGTGTTCGGGCTTGATCATTTCGGTTATTCGGCTCCTGCAGGTGTGCTGGATGAGAAATTCGGGTTCACCCCCGAAAATGTATTCAGCGAGGCCGTCGGCTACCTTGAGGAATACCGGGGAAGCAGCGGGCCCGGAATGTAAGCCGCACCCCTATTGCGGGCCCGGAATGTAAGCCGGCAGCTCCCCTGCCAGACCGGTGCCGCGGTGAAGCAAACCTGATGGTAACCCGGCATATTAAACCTTTTCCGGTTTTACCGGTCTATTTTGTAATATCAACAAGCGGTTAATGCAGGAACACAGCGACAGTGAGCTATTATCACTCTTCCGGGACGCCGGCCGGAAAAGTTATGCCTTTAACATGATAGTCAGAAAGTATCAGGAGAGGCTGTACTGGCACATCAGGAAAATGGTTATAGTGCACGACGATGCCGACGACCTGCTGCAGAACTGCTTTATGAAAGCCTGGAAGGGACTTGATAATTTCAGGGGCGAGTCGCAGCTTTATACCTGGCTGTACAGGATAGCAACAAACGAGGCTCTCTCGTTCCTTAAGGAAAAGAAGCGAAAATATTTTCTGCCGGTTGTTGATGCAGAGGCTGAGCTGAGTTCAAATCTCGAAGGTGATGAATATTTTGACGGTGATGAGCTCCAGCTCAAACTGCAGAAAGCTATTCTCTGTCTTCCCGAAAAACAGAGGCTGGTATTCAATATGCGTTATTTTGACGAGATGAAGTACGAGGATATGGCACAAATACTTGACACATCAGTCGGAGCGCTCAAGGCTTCGTACCATCATGCAGCAAAAAAAATTGAACATATGATAAAAGGCGATTAAACCAATGGGGTCGCTTTGTGTCAAATAATCAGTCATGGAAGAAAAAGACAACATAAAAAATCTGCCGGGCGGAATGGATAGAAAGAACCCCTTTTCGGTTCCCGAAGGATACTTTGACAGCTTTCCGGCAAAACTGGCTGAAAGGCTGCAAAAAGAACACTCTGCCAGCGTTCCGCTTAAGAGCCGTCTGTGGGAAACAATACGGCCGCAACTCGCCCTGGCGGCAGCCATAACTGCATTTGCAGTAATAGGCTACCTTGGGTTCAGGAGTTTCATGATTACTGACGATCAGTGGCTGAGCGATGAAATGATAACCGGATATATTGAGTATTACCATTACGAGTTCAGCGAGCCTTACCTGCTTGGATTGCTTGAAGAAGATGATTTCTACTTTGAAGATTACCCTGCAGATGCCGGCTGGGCAGAGATCGATGATCCTGACCTCTATATTGACTATCTTTACCAGGAAGAGGTCGACCTGTACCTGATAATGACAGAGTTTTAAACTAAAGCAGACAACGATGACTAAATATTTTGTAATAGCAGCATTAATTCTACTTCCCTGCACCCTGGTTGACGCACAGCAGCCCCAGCGAAGGGGGAGGGCTGAATTTGAGCAGGTTGAGGCTGAAAGGATAGCATTCCTTACCCGCTACCTGGAGCTTACCAGCGATGAGGCAAAAGCATTCTGGCCGGTATATGACGACTACAGGAACCGCAGGGAACTGCTGGCACAGGAGAGGCAATCGGCAGCCTGGTATTTCAACCAGAACTGGCGCAACCTGCCCGAAACAGAGATCGAGGAGCTGGCTGACAAGTACGTTTCCCTGCAGGCACAGGAGGCAAGACTGGCAGAAGAGTACCACGAAAAATTCAAGTCGGTCCTCCCCGCCTTTAAGGTTATGCGGCTGTACGAAGCCGAAAACATATTCAGGATGCAGCTACTCAGGCGCGTGAGAGGATCAGGTGCCGGCGCTCCGGGGCGGGGACAGGGCGGACCACCGCAATAGTCACCCTGTTCATCTGAATTTGTTTAATCCCACGGTCTGGAGGCCATTGGAAATATACTTTCCCTGTTTGTTATTAAAAAATCCCGGTGGTTTAGTAATTTTATAAATAATTTTACAGGCAGGGATGACTATCGTAGCCTCAGTCCGGCTATTACAGTATCCTGCCCTTATCCTAACCCACTACCCACTGACAATGGCCGGAATTAAAAAGCTTGTTCATAACATTCTCGAAGTATCCGATCCGGATGACAAATTCGGGAAAACCTTTGACATAATCCTCATAACACTGATTCTATTAAATGTTGCAGCTCTGGTACTGGAGACTGTTGACGCGGTCAATGAGGTAATGGGCGATTTCTTTTTCTGGTTCGAATTCTACTCGGTCATCTTCTTCTCAGTTGAATATCTGCTGAGAATTTGGACAATCACCCTTAACCCGAAGTATCCACATCCCGTCATGGGCCGCCTGAGATACATGGTCTCAGCTATAGCACTGATAGACCTTTTCGCCATCCTGCCGTTCTTCATGCCGTTTCTCAATATCGACTTGAGATTTCTGAGGATATTCAGGGTATTCAGGATATTCAGGCTACTCAAGGTGGCCAGGTACTTCAAGGCCCTCAATCTCATGATCAGGGTCTTTGAGAATAAAAAGGAGGAGCTCGTGATGATGCTCACTTTTATCCTTTTTATGCTCGTACTGTCAGCCTCACTCATGTATTACATCGAGAATGCCGCCCAGCCGGAAGCATTTGCCAGCATTCCCGATGCGATGTGGTGGGGAATTGCCACCCTTACCACGGTCGGTTACGGCGATGTTTACCCTATAACAGCCCTGGGGCAGTTGCTGGGGGCTGTCATAGCCATTCTGGGTATTGGCTTTTTTGCTCTCCCCACCGGTATCCTGGCCTCAGGGTTTTCAGAGGAGGTAAGGAAAAACAAGGAGAAAACCAATTCCTGCCCCCATTGCGGCAAGGAACTGCCTGAATAATATAATCAGGGGACTACTACCCTGGGATGGCAGGGTCGAGCGAACGGAGGAAGTCAACCGAATCCCTGATATCCTCAAACATCACCCGGTCGCTGTCAATAAACGACACCCTTTTCCGGTAGGATTCGACAATGCTTTCCAGGAATGCGGAACTGCGCGCCGGGCGGCGGAACTCCAGGGCCTGCACTGCATTATAAAGCTCAATGGCAAGCACTTTTTCAGTATTTTCGACAACCTTCAGGGCCTTTACCGCAGCGTTGGCGCCCATGCTCACATGGTCCTCCTGTCCACCACTCGATTCAATGGTATCGACCGAAGCCGGAGTGCAAAGCTGCTTGTTCTCGCTCACTATGGCAGCAGCGGTGTACTGGGGTATCATAAACCCGCTGTTGAGCCCCGGATTGGCTACCAGGAACAGCGGCAATCCACGCTTACCCGAAAGCAACCGGTAAATGCGCCTTTCGGAGATGCTTGCCAGCTCTGCAACGGCAATGCACAGGTGGTCCAGGGCAAGTGCCAGCGGCTGGCCGTGGAAGTTGCCCCCTGAAAGCACCAGGTCCTCTTCGGGAAAGATGGTAGGATTATCGGTAACAGAATTTATTTCACGTTCAAACACACTCCCCGCGTATTCGAGGGCATCCCTCGAGGCACCGTGAACCTGCGGGATGCACCTGAAAGAATAGGGGTCCTGCACATGCTTCTTGGTCCGCGACACAATCTCACTCCCCTCCAGGATATTCAATACCCTTGCGGCTGTCTCAGCCTGGCCGCCATGCGGCCTCACCTTATGCAAAAGCTCATGGAATGCACCGGGGCAACCATCATAAGCGTCGAGCGAAAGGGCAGCCACAATATC
>SLMM01000128.1 GCA_007133565.1 Bacteroidales bacterium | reverse complement strand
GGTCTGTGGCCACACTGCTGCCGCCATCCCTCCTGATGCTGGCCGCATTGCCGGCATCCCTCCGGGCCATCTCAACCGCCTCTTCCAGTGAGCCTGCCACCAGGCAGCCCTCTGCAGAGTACCCTTCCCGTCGGGTCACGATAATGTTGGTCCGCCCCGGCAGAGGCCTTCCCACCGATTCGTATGTCTTCCTGCCCATAATGACAGGACTGCCCATGGTTGTCTCCTTGAAATACTTCAGATCAGCCGGCAGGTGCCAGATCAGGGAGTTGTCCCTGCCTATCACCCCGTTCCGTGCCATGGCAACTATAATTGAGATCATTGCGAAAATTTAAACTGAGATTTCCCCCTTTATATGCGAATGAGGATTGTAATTCTCAACCGCGAAATCTTCGTAAACAAAATCATCAATATCCCTTCTTTCGGGATTAATTCTCATCACCGGCAGTTCGCGGGGCTCCCTTGTAAGCTGCAGCTTCACCTGCTCCATATGGTTGAGGTAAATATGGGCGTCACCCAGTGTATGGATGAACTCCCCGGGCTGCAGTCCGCTTACCTGCGCCATCATCATGGTCAGCAACGAGTAAGAGGCTATGTTGAACGGAACGCCAAGGAATATGTCGGCGCTTCTCTGGTAGAGCTGGCACGACAACCTGCCGTTTGCAACATAAAACTGGAATAGGATATGGCAGGGCGGCAGGGCCATCCTGTCCAGGTCGCCTACGTTCCATGCGCTTACAATATGCCGGCGCGAATCGGGGTTCTCTTTCAGAGACCTTACCACATTCTTTATCTGGTCAATGCCCGTTCCGTCAGGCGCAGGCCAGGAACGCCACTGGTACCCGTAGATATGCCCCAGGTCGCCGTTCTCATCGGCCCAGGCATCCCATATCCGTACCTTGTTGGCATTGAGGTAAGCCGTGTTGGTATCCCCCCTGAGGAACCACAGAAGCTCATGTATTATCGATGGGATGTGCAGCTTTTTTGTTGTAAGCAGCGGGAAACCCTCCTGCAGGTCAAACCGCATCTGGTAGCCAAAAACGCTTATCGTGCCTGTGCCCGTGCGGTCGGATTTCTCAACACCGTTTTCGTTCACATGCCTCAGAAGATCAAGATATTGTTTCATTGTAAGAGTAATTCTACAAATAACAACTCGAAAGAGCATAAAGATAACAAAAGAAATTTTTAAAAGATGGACCAATTTATTCCCGGGGGGACAAGAGTTAAGATGTAATAATGCGTGTGTTCTTTAGACTTGAATCAAGCTTCAGCGGGGCTGGGAATAAGTTGTTCTGCTGAAGATAGTGTGTAGCAGGTTTCTTCCAGATTATTCAGTAGTTTCTTTATTATCACTAGCCTCTGTTTATTCTTGAGGGACCCGATATTATTACAGGTAATATGCTTTCCTGCAATCTCGCTTATCATATCATAGTCAGCTTGAGACCGGAGGTTGAAAAGCCTGTGCTTTTGATTTGAAGAGTATAACTCAAGTTGATCAATAATGAAACTAAATTGTATGTTACTAGAATTTAAAAGCTCAAACAGGTTTTTTGCATACAATTTGTTATTACCATCATAGATAGTGATATGCGGGTTGAATTCTTTATAAGTTTTATCTTCTTTTGATTTCCAAACATTATAAAGGTTATTGTTGTGTTCGCATTTGAGAAAAACAGTATTCTGGATATCTGAAAAAAAATTTCCTGCTCCTGAAACTTTTATTGTCTTTCCCCTTAATTCCAAATTGTCTTTCTTTAAAATTTCTTTCTGGATAGTGTTATAGGGTCCTTTGACTGTTATATGTGTGCAATTCCTTTGACTGGAGTCTGCAACAATCCTAATGGCATCCAGTATGTTTTTTAAAACACTATTATTTAGATAAATAACAAAAAAATGTCGTGGTTTCATACAAGGAAATACATTAGATAATCTTTGTTATTTGAATCAAGCATAAGCTTGAAAACTACTCTGGAAAACTCTCTTGATTTATCAAAGGCTATGTTTCTGTTTGATTTGTTAGTAATCCATGATATTAATTTACAACTATCTGTCTGTGTAATATCCAGAAACCAAAAATACAAAGAAATCAACTGTTCGACATCATCTTTTCTACTGCCCATTTCAGCACACAGATCCCAAATATTGTGAACCTCCAGGTATTCACCATCAGCTGAAAACTCAGGAAACCTAATTTCTCTGGATATGGAAATTATGTGGGCATCAATTAGTGTTTTTGAAATCCTGGAAAAACTTGATTCTCTGTTGTCAAATAAAAAAAAGAGATCAATATCAGAATGCTTTGAAGCTTCAAGACGGCCGTACGATCCGGTAGTGAAAAGCAAAAAAAGTCAAAAACAACTCAATAGCTGAAATTATAAAACCTGGTGATATCCGACCGTTTCACCCTTTCCACCTTTACCCTGCTTATCCTCACCTCCTGCAGGGGCCTGTCACGGTCATCGGTAGGCTGAACCGCCACGCTGTCTATCACCTCGTAACCGCTCATCACCTGCCCGAAGATGGTATATTCGCCGTCCAGGTGGGGTGCAGCCCTGTCGTGCCTTACAATGTAGAACTGGGTGGGGCTTGAGTTCTTCATCGGGTTCCTCTCGCCGCCGTATCGTGCTGCACCGACCGTACCGCGGCGGTGCGAGAATTTGGAGACGAACTCAGCCGGGACGTGCGGAGGGATGATGTCTGGGTCCCATTCCGGGGTGATGTTGGTTGTTGCCGGGTCGCCGCTCTGTATCATGAAGTGCTCTATCACCCTGTGGAAGATTATTCCGTCAAAGACACCCGCCTTTGCCAGCTCAACGAAGTTCTCCTTATGCATTGGCGTCTCGTCATGGAGGATCATCATCATATTGCCGTATTCAGTTTCGATGGTCACAAGATAATCATGCTCGTTATCGGGGATCCTATCCTGCGATATAAGGGCTGCACCGGTAAGAAAAAAGAGTGCGGCGGTAATAAAGGCAGCTATGGCGGTGGTTGTGGCACCAGACCTCGCACCGGATCCCGCTCCGAACCTCACGCCGGCACCCATTTCCCGGGGGTCGGCCAAACGAGCGGCGGGATTCTTTTCCGATCCGTGCCGTGCTGCTTTCCCGTCATTAAACGAATATTCTTTTGGTGTGCAATCCTCGATCAACATGGTTCCTGATATTTACATTGTTATTCTTCAGTTACAATATATTTAACACCCCTCTTCTCAAGGTGGCCCATTATGAACCTGAAATTCTCCTCGTTTTCGCCAAGATATTCGGGAGGGCATACACCCTTGCGCGTGAACATGCCCCGTGCCAGCAGGTGCACTGCTGCAGTACAGGTGTAGCCCGTGGTACGGGCCATTGACAGTATGCCCTTCTCCCTGTCGTACCTGTCATACAGGTTATAAACGAAACGCAGTGGCCCTTCCTTGCCCTTTGCGCCTATAATTATCCTCATCACCGTAAAATCCTCCTCCCCGGGCTTAAGTTTCCATTTCGGAAAGAGCAGCGCGGCTGTCAGATCAATCGGCCTCACCTTTGTCCCCTTAACATCCACCGGGTCGTAGGAGAAGAACCCCGCCTCCCGCAGCACCCTCAGGTATTCGATGCACCCCGGGTAGCGCAGCGTTTTTTCTATCATATCCGGAACCCTCATGGTCTTTATCAGCGTACGCAGTCCGTCGCTGTTCCAGGCCTCCAGGGTGCCTATGCCCTCAAAGTGCATCAGTTCGGGATCGGACAGGGCCTCGCGTACCACCAGATGGCCGTTCTCCACGTAACGTGCCGGACGGGTGTACTCCTCGATAACGTCAACCGGCGAAAAAACAGCCTTGTACTCCCACGGCCACTCCCTCACCACCGGCAGTCCCCCGACATAACATTCATACCTGTCCACCTCCATCACGGCATTGTGGTATCCCAGGATGACGTTGCCCATTCCCGGCGCCACGCCGCAATCGGTTACCACCGTTATGCCATTCTCGCGGGCAACCTCATCAAGCATAAAGGGATCTTCGGCAAAGAAGGAGATATCGACAATATCCTTGCCTGCAGGGGCAAGCTCGCGTATCATGTTGAAGCCCATGTGCCCGGGAAGCGCCCCCACTATGATATCGGCACCTTCCGCGAGTGAGAGGAGCATCGGGGAATCGGACAAGTCGGTGGCCACCGTCCTGACGCCATATTCGCCGGAAAGCCTCGTGAGGGCCGTTTCGTCAATATCGGCGGCAGTAACCTCAAAGTCACCGTGCAGATCCCTCGCGATCTCACTCCCGACCAGTCCCGTCCCCAGAACCAGAACCCTCTTTTTTTCCATTATGCATATGTTTTTTGGCCCGACACAACCCGCCATGCCCCAAACACCGGTGCCAGCCCAATATTTTTGGCGGGTACTGTTCATCAGGGCCCTGTCCGGAGGTAAAGATAAAGATTAATATATTACTTTTACAGTCGTTTTCGGCAACTGCACAGCACCTTTGACATCATTAGCGTTGGCAGGAGCAGCCTTCAGAAACAAAGCAGTCCGCCCGGCCGTAAATGCTGATCGCGGCAAAGGGCAAAGGTCAGAGGGCAAAGAGCAGCGGGCAAATGGCAAATGGCAAATAGCAGAGATCAGAGATCAGAGATCAGAGAGCAAAGAGCAGCGGGCAAAGGGCAGCGGAATAGACAAATTCAGGAATCACCGGCAGGAACATGCAGAAAGGCACAATTGCCGGTTAAAACAGTATAAAGGAGAAAATGGATTTTATTGAAGAACTGAGATGGCGCGGGATGGTGCACGACATGATGCCCGGTACCGGCGAACAGCTTAACAAGGAAATGACAACCGCCTACGTGGGTATTGACCCCACAGCCGATTCACTTCACATAGGGCATCTCGTATCGGTCATGCTCCTGAAGCATTTGCAGAGGGCCGGCCACAGGCCCGTCGTCCTTGTGGGTGGCGCCACAGGCATGATAGGCGATCCCAGCTTCAAGTCAGAGGAACGCAGCCTGCTCGATGAGCCGACGCTCCGTCACAACCAGGAGGCCATCAAAAGGCAGCTCACACGCTTCCTCGATTTTGACTGCGGCAGCAACAGCGCCGTGATGGTCAACAACTACGACTGGATGAAGGACTTCACCTTCCTTGAGTTTATCAGGGATGTCGGCAAGCACATAACAGTGAGTTACATGATGGCCAAGGATTCGGTAAAGAAAAGGCTGGAAACCGGGCTTTCATTCACCGAGTTCAGCTACCAGCTTGTGCAGGGGTATGATTTCCTTTACCTGTATGAGCACCACGGCTGCAAGCTGCAGATGGGCGGATCGGACCAGTGGGGCAACATAGTGACCGGCACTGAACTTATCCGGCGCAAGACAGGCGGAGAGGCCTTTGCCCTCACCTGTCCCCTCATCACCAAAACCGACGGGAGCAAGTTCGGCAAGACCGAAGAGGGCAACGTGTGGCTCGACAGGGACCTCACCTCACCCTACAGGTTTTACCAGTTCTGGCTCAACGTATCAGACGAGGATGCCGAAAAGTATATCAAGATCTTCACCATGCTTACTCCCGGTGAGATAGAGGAGGCCGTAGGCAAGCACGGCGAAGCCCCACACATGCGCCACCTGCAGAAGCTTCTTGCCAGGGAGGTTACCGTGATGGTCCATTCAGAAACCGACTACGAAGCTGCTGTCAACGCTTCAGAGGTCCTCTTCGGCCGCGGCACCGCCGAAGCTCTTGCCTCGCTCGACGAAAAAAGCTTCAACGACCTGTTCGAAGGTGTTCCCCGGTACGATGTTGACATGCATTTTCTGGAGGGTGGTGTGGAGATTATAGAGCTGCTCACCGGCCTCACCTCCATATTTCCCAGCAAAGGAGAGTGCCGCAGGATGGTCGGTGGAGGGGGACTGGCAATTAATAAGGAGAAGGTGGCAGATCCGGGAGTGGAAGTAAATGCGGCGCAGCTTATAGGAGGCCGGTACCTGCTGGTGCAGAAAGGAAAAAAGAACTGGTTTCTTATTGTCGCAAGGCAATAATTGTTTATATTGGTTGGGTGTCCCCACACCCTCCGGGCGGGGCAGAAAACTAATTCACATCAAATCATTCATTCAATGGGAAAAAAACCCAAGGCAGGCAGGAATATCAGCTCTGGCGGACTTCTGCACTTTATCTGGCAGCACAGGGTCAGCCTGGTTGCCGTGACAGCCGCGGCACTTGTCATCTCCGTCATAGTCTCACTGCTCATAACCCCAAGATACCGGTCGGAGGTAATACTTTACCCGGCATCCTTCACAAGCCTGTCGCGTACCCTTACCGGTCCCGTTGCAACTAGGGGCGACATCATGAGTTTCGGACTTGAGTCTGATGCCGAACGGCTGCTCCAGGTGCTACATTCGGAAACTATACGCGAGAGGATAATCGACAAGTATAACCTGATGGAGCATTACGGCATAAGCGAAAGCAGCAGGTACCCGCGGACCGCGCTGAACAGGAAATACAACAATAACGTGAGAGCCG
>SLMM01000141.1 GCA_007133565.1 Bacteroidales bacterium | reverse complement strand
TATTTTACTATATACGTGCACTATTTTCTGTACTTTTTGTATCCTGCGAAAAGGATGATGAAAATGGAAAATATGAAAAGACACCATTTGTTGTTCCTCCCGATTTTTTATCAATTCAAGCGACACCATACCCGTAACCGATAACTAGCAGATATAAGCCATAATATAATAGCCTTGTAAGTACTGAAATTAAAATAAATATAAAAATATATGATTTTGATCGATATCTGTCTATTCTGAAAGATATCAGTGGAGCTGGATAAAAGAATAAATGAGATTATTTATGAAAGGCTTCAGATGGTTTAATTTAACGTTTTTATGCCTGTTTCTACTTATTTTATTTCCACTAAAATCATCTGCCCAGGGGACGGTTCAGGTTATGGTATCGGGCGTACCCCCTGTTCTCTCCTCACCCTATTTGAGCGATCTGGAAAGAAATTATCATCATGGGCAGTATCATATACAGATACAGTATAACAATCCTGATCCCGCACCTGTTGAGTTCATTGTTGAGGTGGCCGTTTCCAGGGATGAGGAAGAACTTTTAAGGGTTGGCTCATTCCCCGTAGTGCTTACGCCCGGTAATTATTTATACCGAACCTTTGATGATGAACCTTCAATCAGGTTCCCGGGTGATCCTGTCAGGCAGATCTCTGCACAGATGCAGGAGCAGGTTGTACGAGAGGGCATTCTTCCCGAAGGGAACTATATGCTTGAAGTTGAGGTCAGGCCATCCAATCCTTTTGTAATGATCTCCTCCGTCCCTTCACACACCCATTTTGAGATAAGGTTCCCCCAGCCTCCTGTTCTCGTATCTCCAATTGACGGCGGGAATGTGCCTCCGGTCTTTCCGGTATTTTCGTGGACACCGGTTATCGGAATGCCGATGTTCCAGTTTGAGTATGAGCTGCTGATTGTTGAGGTGGAAGACGGGCAGTCACCTCTGCAGGCTATTGAGGCCAACCGTGAGCATGCAAGAATCACGACCAGCCAACCTGCATTTGTATATACAAATGAATATCTCCCACTTGAGAACGGAAAACAATATGCCTGGCAGGTACGTGCCCGTGAGGTAAACGGACAGATTCCGATAAGTGACTACGGGCAAACCGGGATACACATGTTTACGGCAAGTGATTATCTGGGCGATCTGGATATAGACCAGCTTGAAAGGATTGAGCTCGTGCCGGGCTTTGCCGAACTTGTTGGCCTGGATAATATAAATATTACTACTGGTTCACTATCCCTTACCCTGGATGGGACAGCTACTTTGAGGCTTGATTTTACCGGAAGCACCGGGGGATATACAGAGGTTGATGTATATTGCCATGATCTTGAGATTCAGATCGGAGATCTTGAAAACCCTGTTATAACAGGAGGATATATTGACGGTGATATCAGGGGAGAGTTGTTCCCAGTTCAAGGCGTGGGAGAGGTAGTTTCTCTTGAAAGGATAGGATGGAGTTTAGCGGAGGGATTAACGGTAGATGCTGGCATTGTTGACCCTTCCGGAGAATTTATTGAGGCTGAAGGAACGCTTGGCATTTCTGCTGCAGGGTTATCCGGCACCGTAACTGCTACAGGACCGTCGGGCGAGCCCCTGTTCGAATATGGTATTCATCCTGTTGAACTGGCAGTTAATTCAATAACCGCGGTTTTTCCCGGAGCATACCTGTCTGCCGATGCACAGCTCAGTTTCTTTGATGAGCCGACACCCTGCTATATTCCTGATATGATTATAACAGGTGATGTTGCCGAGTTTTCGGCTTCATGCCCGGTTGATTACGAAGTGCCGCTGGTACCGGGAACCGATCTGGCAACTCTTTATTTGGGTACGGTGGGTGGAAATATTTTAATTGGCGGAGAAAACCCTTCCTTTGAGTATGAATTCACTGTCATTAGTTCATTAAGGCTGAATGCACCCGGCCAGGATCATTACGATATACCCGTAACACTTGATATATCATCTGAAACAGGAGTGGCCGCTGATATCCGTGCCCCGCCTGTTACACACCATTTCCCTGACATCGACCTTGGCATTGCCGGGATGCAGATAGTGCGTATTGAAGATCCTTACATTGGATATGATCCGGCTGCGAACACCTGGGATTTTGGCTTTGAGTTTGATGCAGGTCTCAAATTCCCATCCTTTGATGATCTTGAGCTTCCCGAATTGTATGGTGTAACAATAGACAGGGAAGGGATACATTTTCCGCAGGTTCATTTCGACTACGACGATCTTTTTGTAATACCTCAACTTAGCCTTGCCGGTTTCGGCGCCCGGCTCACCTCATTTACCATTCCTGAGTTTACTTTCCCCTGGTTTGATTGGGATGGCGATCTTCCCGGCCCCTGGGATTTTGAGTTTGATTTTGAGCTTACCTTTCCGGAGTTTCCTGATCACATGCCGCCATGCCTGCGCAATTTATCACTCGATGTGGAAAATGCGGGATTTGCAGGCGGTGAGTTTTCGGCTGTAATGCCTTCAACCTATTTTGCCGATGATGAATGCGGATTTGATATAGGTGCCGGTTATTTGCTTTCAATCAGCCAGCTTGGAGGTGAACTGACAGGTGTTGTTGAATCTGACGAGTTTTCAATTGACGGCTATTTGCAGCTGGATGCAGCTATGTCGCTTGGCACTCCGTTTGATTGTGACGGGGATTCTGCTCTTGAGCTTGGTGCGGAAGATTTTACCATGAACAGCGAGGGTATAATTTCCGGTGTGATCACCGGTATTGTGCCTGCCTGCCCGGTTTCTGCGGGACCTTATGAGGCTGTGGTAACAGATTCGGAACTCACTTTCAGTTCAGGTAACAACGGACAGGTTGCCCTGCTTGATGCTGAGGCATATCTTGAATTCCCCGTCCAGTCAGGCGGCACCAACCAGTTTGGCGGTGGATTGGGAATTGACCTGGTAACAGGTGAATTTACCGAACTCGATTTTGCAATTGACGAACCTTTTTTGTGGACTGTTCCCACAGATGATGAAGTGCTGGAATTTTATATTGAGAGTGCCGGAATTTCGCTGGACGGACTTATGATACATGGCCGGCAGGAGTTTTTGGTTGCCGGCAGGAGTATAGGAGTAATGTTCAACGAGTTACTTCTTGATCTGAAAAATTTCAGGATAAAGGAGGGAAATATCCTCTTTGATGAAGCTTTTGCTTTAGAAGCAGGCATAGACCCTGCTGATTTTTCACTTACATACCGGCCGGTCGATACAGATGATGAATTGTCTCTTGATCCCGGGGTAATGTTCGGACTTGCCGGTGCGGTCATGATCGATTCCGGCGGACTGACGTCTGCCGGCAGTGCAGATGCAGAAATGGCTTTCTCCGGGTTTGAGATAAGTGATCTGTCGGTCCGCTTTTCCGATGATTTTGCTATCGGACTGGATCCCTTCAAGGTACAGGAGGGACAGATGGATCTGCTTTACCAGGATGATCTTGTTGCCGTGATTGATGAATTCGGTTTTCATCCGGTATTGTCATTTTTCGATCTTGAGGCGGTATTGCCTGACCGCCTGCCTGTTCCACATAGCTCGGTTGCCTACCTGGTGTTGAAGGATGATGCGGGCAATCTGCTTCTTGATGTTGAAGATGATCCGGAAAATGACCTGGGGGTCATTCTGGGAACCAGACCCGGCGAGCCGGTCGATATGGTTTTCCCTGTCCTGCAGGGAGACCTGGCTGAAGCTCCCACGGTGGGAGTGGAATTCAGTGATGTGAGGATATCACTTTCTCCCACCAGGTTTGAGACGGGTCAGATATCTGCCGATGTGTCGGGCATGTCTGAGTTTCTTGACTTGGAAGAGCGTTTCGGTATTCCATTTTCACTTGAGGAGATATTCTACGGTTCATTTGATGATTTCCATGACACCTTCAGTGAGGGGTTGTTTTTCACAGGGCAGCTGAAACTGTTTGAAGAGGAGCTGGGAGAAAATGGCCTGGTGTCGTTATTCGTCCAGCAGGATGGAACGCTTCTGACAAATTTTGATATGAGCGGGGTGGACAGGGATATACCTCTTGTGCCCGGGAGCGATATTGCCGTTATCACTATCAACACATTGTCGGGGCATCTTGAATTTCCCCTTCTTACCGGTGCCCTGCCTGTTTATGAATTCAATATCAGTGGTGGTTTCGGTGTGCAATACGGCCAGAATATGGCACGTGCCGATATTAGTGCAAGATATGACCGCCAGGGATTCAGCCTGCTGGATTTTGAATATGATGTTGAAGCTGAACAGCCCGAAATAGATATTGATCCGTTTATTTTCAGGGTTGACGGGATCCGGAACCTGCATCTTGATTACCAGAGGGGTGGAGGGGACCTGGATTTTTATGCTGGACTCGATCTCTCTTTTGGAATGAAAACCGGCGGGGATACCCTCCTTATTCCCTTACGGGGAGTAGAGATTCGTCCTGCCGGCCTCAATATTCCCGGGCAGATGATAAACGACGGTACTGATCCGCAGTTGGCTGTTCCGGGCATAACACTTGCCGGCATCCATCTTCAACCTTTTGCCTTCAAGATGGAGGGAGCTGAAATCGATATTTACAGCTTCACACCGGGGGATCTTGCCGGATTGCTGCCTATGGTCGATTTTGCAGTTACCTTCCCTGAACTGGCTGAATCATTCCCTGCTTTTGCCGATCTTTCACTCACCGTTTATCGGGCAGGCTATTCTGAAGGCCGGTTTACCGGATCTGTTGAGGTTTATAATCCCCTTGAGCCGATAAGGATTCCCATGGGTACGACATTCCTCGATATATATGAATTTGCAGGCGATCTGGTTGAGACTATAGGTGATGGCCATGCTGAACAGGGTATTGATATTCATATATCGGGTTCGGTGCCCGGTCCCGGTATCTTTGAATCTGATGATCCCTGTGATCCTGTTGAGTTCTCACTTTCCATAGTCGAGGGCCGGGGCTTTGCCGGCAGGGTTGATAATTTCGTACCATGCGGTGCCATGCCGATAGGACAGCTCTCATTGATGTTCACCGATTCGGAGCTGCAGTTCGGGTTTGAAGAGGGTGACCAGGAGGCAGTCCTGGCAGGTAGCGCTGAATTGTTAATACCCCGGGCGGGAGATGGGCCTGAAACGGCCACCGCCGGCGGAAATATCGAGATGGATCTGATGACGGGGTCTCTGATTGACGGGTATATTGAGATTGCAGATGCCTTTAACTGGTCACTGCCGGCCGGTGCAGAAGATCCCTTCTTTACCTTTATTGTCAATTCAGCACGCCTTGACAGGGAAGGGCTGACTTTCAGGGCTCAGGGCGAAATGCAGGTCACCGACCAGATGCTTGTTGATGTCGATTTTGATGATCTTGTGATCGGACTGGAGGATCTCAGAATAACTGACGGGGAGGCGACCATAAGCACAGGCTATGCCGGCAGCCAGGGAGTGACCGGCGGCGGTTTTGCCTTTGAGCTGCTTTTCATGCCGGTGAAGTGGAGGATGGTGCCTTCAGATCAGCCTGTACCTGCCGATACCAACGTGATAAGGCTTAACATGGAAGGTATAGGACTGGTGCTGGATAAGGAGGGTGTCTCCTTTACCGGCGAGAGCACGGCGAATATGCATCTTGCAGAAAGGGTGACAGAGACCTGGGAGGATGATGAGCCTGGGGAACCTGACCAGCCTGATCAGGATGATATAGAACTGGAGTTTCCGGGATTGAAGCTGTCATTTGTCAGGAATTTCTGTTTTGACTGGAGCACCTATGCTGTCACCAGCGGAGCTGCAGAACTGCATCGTACCGAAGAAGACCGGGAGCCGGAATTGCTTGCATGGTATGATGAGGATGGACTGGGTATAGGGGATATACTGGGAATATTGCCTGTTCCTGACACCCTTGGATTGCCTGATCATGATATTGCATACCTTGTTCTCAGGGAAACCGATCCTGACAGCCCTGATTACGGCGACTTACTGGTAGAGCTGGAAGGCGGTGCCGAAGAGCGTACACTGCAGACCAAAGATGGTAAATCGGTAAAACTGGTCCTTTCCGCACTTGCCGGTGAAGAGGGTGAGGATGCTCCCACTTTTACAACCGGTTTTTCTATTACGGTAAACAGTGCTTTTGAGATAGTGGGGGGGAGCATTGATGTGGATCTTGAAAACAATCCTTTTAAGGTGCCTGATCTTCCGGTATCACTGAACGGACTTGCCTACGGGAGGAGGGACGACGGAACCGGCACGCTGACGGCAAGTGCAAAACTTGATCTGCCTGAGTCCCTTGGCGGATTGGAGGTGGGCATGGATGAGCTCCGATTCAGCACCGAGGGTTTTGAACAGGTCACATTCTCAGTGGGAGACCCGGTTTCAACTTCCGACACCCTCTCTTCGCTGGCTCTTGCAGATTCGGCATTGTGTGTCAATATATTTTATGCCACCGCATCCTTTGGCAGTGAAAACGCCTTTGGTATTAAGGGCTCCCTGGAGAGTAACCTTTTCAGGGATGAAGAGACCGGGGATCTTTCGTTCAT
>SLMM01000102.1 GCA_007133565.1 Bacteroidales bacterium | reverse complement strand
GCTTCCCTCCATGTGCGGGCGGGTTCGGGGAAAGGAGGGCGCGGATATGTTGGAACTTGCATCCTGTCTGGCATATAAAAGCCTCCCCTTCGGCCCCAGCTTCCCAGCAGCGCGTTGAGGATAGCTACCGCCCTTACACGCTGGGTGTCGTCGCCGTACCAGACGACGAACCTGCCGGGGTGTACCAGTGTTGCCGGGGCTGCTGCAGCCATTTCGCGTGCAGTGCGCCTGATGATATCGGGCTCAATGGTGGTAATGCCATAGGCCCATTCCGGTGTCAGGTCCTGTACATGGGCCCTGAGCTGCTCGAAGCCGTAGGTGTGACGTTCGATATACTCCTTGTCGTACAGATCCTCATTAATTATTACATGTATCCATGCGAGAAGCAGTGCAAGGTCGGTGGCAGGCTTTATGGGAAGCCAGTATTTCGATTTGCCGGCGACGACCGAGAATCTTGGATCGACAGTGATGACCGTGGCCCCTTTTTCCAGGGCGTCGGAAAACTCCTGCACCTGGCTGTTGTGCATGTTCTCACCCAGGTGGGAACCTATCAGCACCAGGCAGCGGGTGTCGCGAATATCGGTAATCTCCGGTGATTCGATGCCCTGCCCGTATGTAGCAATAAAGGCTACCTCCCGGGCACCCCTGCACTGTGCATACGAGGGTGCTGCAACAGAGGTTGAGCCCATGGCCTGCATCAGTATGCTGAAATAGTCGCCACCTGAACCATGTGTAAAAAGCGCAGCACATTCGGGGCCGTATTCAGCTGTAATTTCTTCAAGCCTGAGGGCAATAAAGTCCAGGGCCTCCTCCCATGACGCTTCTTTGTAGGTCTGTTTTCCGTTCACCATGGTCCGCATCAGCGGCGTTCTGAGCCTGTCTTCGTCGTAGTACATTCCTATCCCCCCGGTGCCGCGCGGACAGAGCCTGCCGTTGCAAAGAGGGTCGTTGCTGTTGCCCGTTATTTTCCAGAGTTTACCTTCACTGTCTTTGTAAACCCAGCCGGCACATTTCCAGAAGCATACTTCGCAGTAGGTGGGTGTACGGGTAAGGTCGGGGGTAAGTCCGGCAGCATCAGGCATGCCCTTGTTAAGGGCGGTACGCAGGGCCATGCCGGCGCCTCCCGCAAGGGCAAAGCCGCCAAGGCCCAGTGCCGATATCTTAATAAACTCCCTTCTGCTCTTCATCAATTAGCTGTTGATTTAGTTTTACTGAGATCATGCTAAAATAGTAATTTCCAGTTATTATTAGACGTTTGCCAGAAATTTTGAGATTAAAAACAGGTAATCATGGTTGCCAAAATAAGTTCCTGATAAACAGGTATAACGGAATGGGGTGGTATGGAGTGATAGAGATATGTAAATATTAATATATTGATTTGCAGCATCAATAATTTAGAAGCGGACTAAAAACAAATTACAGCAGCCAGGATGTGTGGACAGGTTAAGGAGCCAGTATAGGGCCATTTTGATTATTTTGAGACAAAACTATAACTGCCCTGTACAATTTCAAGCACCGCATATTCGCCCTCAGTCCGGCGAAAGTGAATGTGCGGCGATGCATCAATATCTTCAAGTGCTTCTGTTACCCGGCCTTCGCCGTGGAGGGGGACATATACAGTTGCGGTACTGCCTGCGGGCACTTCAACATCCATTGTGAACCCGCCGTCAGTTCTTTCCCATCTTATCCCGGCCCTGCCGTATGGTGTCATGTTAGAGTAGGAGGCCCAGGCAAGGTCGCCGGCAGGCCCCGGCCTGAAGATGATGTGCCGGTACCCGGGCCGGTCCTGATCGGCCCTCATTCCGGCAACCGTATGGTAGAACCAGGAGATGCCGCCTCCGAACATCGGGTGGTTACGCGAGTTCTCACCGTCCCAGCGCTCCCAGGTGGTGGTGGCGCCCTGCTCTATCCACCAGCCGTAGGAGGGGAAGGTGCGCTTGTTCATTGCCTCGTATGCCAGCTCGTGGAGGCCGTTCTCTGACAGCACCTCAAAGAAGAAGCGGGTGCCGAAGATACCGGTGTCGAGGTGGCCGCCGTTCGCCTTGATATCGGACTTCAGCGCTGCAATTACCGCCTGGTAACGGTGGCCGGGCACGCCCATGTGCAGTGCAAAGATATTTCCGCCGTAAGGCCCGTATGTACCGTTTTCGCTGTCATAGAACCTGCTGTGGAACGCATCGCGCGTACGTGTGGCAAGCCTTGCGTAATGGCGGGCCTCATCCATGTTGCCAAGCGCCGCTGCAGTGCGGGCAGTGAGGTCGGCGCACTTCAAGAGGTAGAAGGTGTGCACCATCTCTGCGGGGGGCAGCTCGTACGGCGCTACCCAGTCGCCGAGGTTGATCCACCTGTTGGGATTCTCAGGGTCGGGAGCCTGGGAGTGCATGATCCCCTCCTGGTCGGTCCACGTCAGCATGTAGTCAATATACCCCTTCATGCCGGGGTAATTATTGTAGAGCATGTCTATATCGCCGTAATGCACATAGTAGTGCCAGGGCATTATGATGAGCGAGGCTCCCCAGGCCACACCGCCTCCGCAGCCGGGCTGCCAGGGCGAGCAGTTGGGAACGTAGCCGTTTTTGGGGTTCTGCGAGCCGAGCATATCCTGTATCCACTTGGTGTAGAACGCCCTCGCGTCGAAATTGTGCATTACGGTGATTACCGCCACCTGTCCGTCACCATTATAGGGGTTGCGCTCACGGTGCGGGCAGTCGCTCACTATCCCGCCATGCATATTGTCGGTCTGCGACCTCCACCATATCCGGTTAATGGTATTGAACAGCGGGTTGGATGTTTCAAACTCGCCGGTGGTCTCCACATCAGAATAGACCGCCTCGGCAGTAACCTGTCGCTCGTCAAGCTCCCCGGGCCAGTTTCTGATCTCCACCTCCCTGAATACGAACCAGGTGAACCTTGGCACGTAGGATTCGGGCCCGCCTCCCTTCAGGGTCCATGTATTGTCGCCCATCATCGATTCGCTTATGTAGCTGATCTCTATTGTGTGTCCTTCGGGGCCTATAACATCCTGCATGTTGAGCCAGCCTGATATCTCCTCGCCAAAGTCTATCCGGTAGTGTCCCTCGCCCAGACTGGTGACCTCTTTGGGCTGCAGCACCTCCATCACCTTGTCGGTGGGTGACATATGGGCTTTCATGTGCCCCCTGGGCGCCCTTCTTTCTGCAGCATGATCCCAGTGTGAATCGTCGAAACCCGGACTGCACCAGCCGGGCTGTTCAAGGCGCGCGTCATAGTGCTCGCCGTCATACAGCAGGTCCATCACCACGGGCCCTTTTGCCACCCTCCAGGTGGTGTCTGATACAATGACCTCTTCGGTGCCGTCGGTGTAGGTTATATGGATCTGCCCGATGAAGCGGGGGGTGCCGTAGCCTCCCGACCAGTAGTTGGCGGGGTTGTAGAACCCATTGCCCAGCATGGCCCCGGCTGCGTTCTCTCCCTGGCGGATATGTTCAGTGACATCGTAGGCAAGGTACATTACCCTGTACTCCCTGAAAGTGTCCTCCAGCATCACCCCGATGGGCCCCAGGTCGTCGCGTTCGTCGTAAAGGGTGACGTTGGGCACCAACACGTCGTCGCCCGCCTTGCTGCCGTTAAGGTAGAACTCGAAGAAACCCAGTCCGGTCACATATGCCCGGGCCGAAGCCACCTCTTCTGTGACATGGAAAGTTTTCCTGAGCATGGGGGCGGGGGGGGGAAGGTTATCAGCAGGTGATGACGGGTCGAAAAAATAGTTCCTGCCGGGACGGGAGGGACGGGGCAGAGGCTCCTCTCCCTGCCAGGGGGCTCCTATCCAGGCTGCCTGCCACTCCTCTTCATACAGGAGTCCCATGCTCCAGAATGCCGGTTCGCTCCATGGCGAGACCTCTCCGCCTGCATCCCACACCCTTACCTGCCACCAGCAGTCCTGGCGCGAACCGAGGGGCCTGCCGCCGTAGGGAATATTGACCGATTGGGATGATGGCACCTTGCCGCTGTTCCAAAGGTCGGCCCTGCCTCCGAGCAGCCTCTCCCTTGAGCCGGCAACCCTGATCTCCCAGGCCGTCTGCTTTTGTCCCCGCTCCCCCTCTGCGGGCATGTTTACCCAGGAGAGCCGGGGATTGGCAACATCGACGGCCATCGGGTTTTCCAAATTCTCACAAAGCAGCCTTTCCGGCATCAGTCCCCTACCTGCAACCGAAGCTGCAAGAAAGAGAAGTGTGGCGAAGAGTGTCAGTCTTATCATGGTCGTCAGGGTTTTTGTTGGGAATTATTAAGGCGGCATAACCTGTCTGCTAAATTAAGAAATAGCAGATAACTTTTTACTGTTAAGAGTTATTTTTTGGGAACTGATCATTCAGCACCGGCAGGCCTGTTGCTGTTTTCTTCCATACTTTCAAGCCATACCGGTGCTTTTGACACCATCTCCCTGAGGGAGGAGAATGGGCTGGTGAGGAACCGGCCCGGGCGGGATATCTCTTCCATCATTGCAGGAAGTGCGCTAAAAGCCAGTGATATTGACAGATAAAGCTGCTGCAGCCCTTTTCTGACCAGGAAAGCGGTTATAAAGGGGTTCCTCAGCTCGGTGCTGAGTGCCGAAAAACCTGTCACAACCAGAATGGCCCTCACATTCATGTCGATGCCGTTCAGCAAACCGCCCCAGTTTATTGTGGCCGTTTCCCGGCCGAAGCCGTCAAGGAACACCGAGGCCAGCAGGATTATCACCAGCAGCTGGAACCAGAAAAGGGGCTTTTTGAATCTCCTGATGATGTTTTTATACCATAGCAGGCAAAAGATGCTGTAGGCTGTAATAAGCGGGTATGCCACCATGCGGTGCGAGAAGTTCACCAGCAGGAGTCCCCCCGGTATTGCTGCCAGGTGGAGGATGAAGAGGGGAAGGGAAAACCTGGTTGCTGAAGGGCTGAATATTGACGCGGGCTCCTGGCGAGGCTGCTTATTCGCCTTATCTGGTAGCCGGACTTTCCTGCCGGGGGTTGCAGGATTTACCGATACGGCTGCCCGGCCGCCCACAAAATACCCTGCCAGTGCGGCGAGGGCCCCGAACAGGAGGTACAGCGCCCCCACGGCAGTGATAAGTTGCCAGGGGTCAGCTTCAGGTATTCTGAGCTGCCGGGAGGCGAAATGGAACAGGTTGAGATAGATGGTGAGGATATTAAAGCCATAAAGCAGCAAAAGGCTAAACAGCTTATGAAGCAGTGCGCTGAAAAGGGCCAGGGCGCCGGCTGCAATGTAGCCGGCAATGTTTTTCCCAATAAGGGCAATGCCTGCCTCAAGCAGGAGCGCTTCCATCATAATGCCCGTCATTGGCCCCAGTATCACAGCACTTGGCGAAACCGACTTCATGAGGGCACAAATCAGTCCGGCCCTCCATATCAGTCCCCGCTCCGGCCATACCCGGTGGAACGCTATCATCAGGATTATGCCGAATGAGGCCAGGATTGATCCGGCCATTGGAACACGGAGGTTGTGCAGGAAGCTGCCCAGGATTATCTCGACAGATGCCCATAATCCTCCGCTGACGGCGGCTTTCAGCCATATATCATCTACAGTTGTACCCGCCACTGACACATTTGCTTCAGCCTTTTCCATTTTCAGTGCATTTGTTGATATGGCCGGAAATGACTGCTGCGGCCCCTTCGGGGGTGGTGGTGCCGGTGCAGAATATGCCGGCAGGGTCTATTCTGAAATGGGTTAAAACGGCAGTGAGGTTTTTTCGGGCTGTTATAAGCAGCAGCACTCCACGGTAGGCCCCGAGCAGCCGTCTGAGGGCGCCGGCCCACAGCCTGCCTTCAATCTCGGCGGCACCCACCTCATCGACAATGATCAGGTCGCGCTCTTCTTTCATGGCATCTTCAATGGCCGAGTTGCCGATTTCCAGTGCGGCCGGGTTGAAGATAAAACGGCCTGCGGTGAGAGCTTCAGCGCCTGAATTTGTGTTGTCTCTGCCAACGGTTGGTCCTTTCCGGCTTCGATATGGATAGCCGAACCTGTCAGGGGCCGGTTCGCAGGGGGATATTGCATCAGCCAGTGGCACCGGGTTATCGCTGCCGAAAACGACAAGGTCAAAGCCGGAGCGCCTGCCCTGCTTCCACCGGCCCCTGGCAACCAGTCCCCCAACACTAAAGTTGCGCGATTCAATGATCGTGGCCAGGCTGCTTGCCAGGCTGCTCTTCCCTTCGGCTTTGTTACCTGTTATAATGAAAACTACCGGTGGGGCCATCCTGTCAGATATCATCAAGTTTTCTCAGCTGCCTTACGAGCCTGGTAGCAAAAACGAATTCGTTAAGCTCCCGGTTTTCGGTATCGAGTATCTCCTCACGGTTTCCCTGCCACCATATCTTCCCCTCATGAATATAGACCACTTTTTCGCCTATCTCCATCACAGAGTTCAGGTCGTGTGTGTTGACAACAGTGGTCATGTTGAATTCCAGGGTGATATCGCTGATAAGCTTATCGATTAGTATGGCAGTCTGCGGATCAAGTCCGCTATTTGGTTCATCGCAGAACAGGTAGCGCGGGTTGAGCACTATGGCGCGGGCTATGGCAACCCTTTTCTTCATTCCGCCGCTTAGCTCGGAGGGGAGTAGCCGGTTCTTGCCTTCAAGGTTAACCCTTTCGAGGCAGAAGTTGACACGGTCCTTTTTCTCTCGTGCGGTCATTCTGGTGAACAGGTCAAGCTTGAAACGGATGTTCTCTTCCACGGTAAGTGAATCAAAAAGGGCGGCACCCTGGAACAGCATACCGAACCGCTGCCTTATATTCTGCTTCTCTTTCCGGTTCATCGTGGTGAAGCAGTCGCCGCTGTACAGTATATCGCCGCTGTCAACCTCCAGGAGCCCCACGATGCATTTTAGCAGCACCGTTTTGCCTGAGCCGCTTCTGCCTATTATCAGGTTTGTCTTTCTCTGGTCGAAGCTTACCGAAACATCTTCGAGTACCTTCTCGCCCTCGAATGATTTGTTGATATGGCGGACTTCAATCATGTAAGCATCAATTGTGTCAGGATCAAATTGAACAGTAATATAACCACGCTGCTGTGTACCACCGCAAGTGTTGATGAACGGCCAACCTCAAGAGCCCCGCCGCGGGTATAGTAGCCGTGGTATGAGGATACTGAGGTGATGATAAAAGCGAACACAACCGACTTGACAAGAGAGTAGGTTATGTAATAGGGGATAAATGCATACCTGATCCCTATTATGTAGTCGGCGGTTGAAACTACCCCTGATACCGTTCCACCTATCCAGCCTCCGGTAATACCAACGACCATGCTGAGGACAGTAATGAAAGGAGCAAGGATCATAAGAGCTATTATCTTTGGCAGTATGAGGTAGGTTGCCGGGTTGACACCCATTATCTCGAGAGCATCAATCTGTTCGGTAACCCTCATGGTTCCTATTTCCGAAGCGATGCTTGACCCTACCTTGCCTGCAAGGATCAGGGCAACCATAGTGCTGGAAAACTCCAGGAATATCGAATCCCTGGCTGCAAGCCCCACCAGGTATGGAGGGAAAAGCGGGTTCTCTGTGTTGAGTGCCGTCTGAATGGCTATTACGGCACCCATGAAGAATGATATTATTGCCACTATGCCGATTGAATTGAACCCGAGCACCTCCATCTCCCTTATAAGGCGCCGGTAATATACGCTGAGGCTTTCAGGACGGCTGAAGCACCTTAATATCAGCAGGGTGTATTTTCCTATATGTTCCAGAAGTCTCATTACCAGGGTTGTCTGTAAAACAGGGGCAAACAGCCTGTTAGCGTTGCAGTCCGCTTTATCTGCGGGCAATGCAAAAATAGCATTATTTGAACAATTTGCATAATATCAGGGGTAAGGGTGAAGGGGTTGCCGGAGAACATGAATTTATTGGCCTTTTTAACAGGGTTTTTACTAATTTTGCCCTACATTTACAATAAGGGCTTGTTTCCGGTCTGACAGGCGCCGGCTTCGGAGCCCTGAAAATCTAAATTTCTTGTAATGGATAAAAACCACTATTGTGTAATCATGGCTGGTGGTATCGGAAGCAGGTTCTGGCCATTGAGTAAAATTTCCAAACCAAAGCAGTTCCTTGATATACTCGGAACGGGACGGACCCTTCTTCAGGCCACCTATGACAGGTTCAGTGAGGTATTCCTGCCCGAAAACATTATTGTTGTTACAAATTACATTTACCGTGACTTCGTGTTTGAGCAGCTGCCCGACATTAACCCTTCGCAGGTTCTGCTTGAGCCGATGAGGAAAAACACCGCACCCTGCATTGCCTATGCCAACTACAGGATCAGGCAGTTGAACCCTGACGCAGTGGTCGTGGTTTCACCGGCCGACCACCTTATTCTCAGGCAGGATATTTTTCTGGGGGAGATAAGGAAGGCGCTCGATACAGCTTCATCTGAAAAGGTGCTTCTTACCCTTGGCATAAAGCCCAACAGGCCCGAAACGGGTTATGGCTACATACAGGCCACTATGAAAGAGATAGCCGGTAAGCCTGATAATTTCAGAAAAGTGAAGACCTTTACCGAAAAGCCGGATATTGAGCTTGCACGGGTTTTTTATGAAAGCGGAGAGTTTTACTGGAACTCTGGTATCTTCATCTGGTCGCTGGAAACAATAATGGAGGCTTTTGCCAGGCACCTGCCCGATATTGATGCCCTGTTCGCCGCCGATGAAAGTGTTTACGGCACTCCGGGTGAGGAGAAATATATAACCGACATATATTCGGTATGTACAAATATATCGGTTGATTATGGCATAATGGAGAAGGCCGATGATGTGTATGTTTTCTTTTCCGATTTTGGCTGGTCGGACCTTGGAAGCTGGGGCTCGCTCTATGAGCATACTGATCATGACCATAACGGCAATATGCTGTCAGGGCGCAATGTCTTTGCCTATGACGTCAGGAATTCAATAATCAACTTTCCCGACGATAAGATAGTGGTGCTTCACGGACTGGATGAGTTCATAGTGGTGGAATCGGGCAATATCCTGCTCGTTTGCCGCAAAGAGGATGAGCAAAGCATAAAGCAGTTTGTTAACGATGTCAAGATAGAAAAAGGGGAGGAGTACCTTTAGTAACTCCTAATATTCCCATAGATCCTGCTCAAAGTCAAATATTAAGTTGTGGATGCGCTGCGCCTCGTAAAGTGCATCGCGCCCGAGGGCGTAGTCCTCTATCCTCCTGTTGTTATATACATTGGATTCCCTGTAGATATAACCGGAGAAGCGCCTCTGCAGGAACAGGTCGTCGTAAGAGAGGCTTGCCAGGTCGTTCTGCCCTGAGAAGGTCTCGTGGCGCACCAGGACATCGCGGATATCGGGATAGTAGACCCAGAAAGCGTCAACCATTATTGTTTCATCGGTCACCTCTCCGTCGTCGGTCCTTCTCTGGTAGACCCGGATGGGACAGATCCCGATTATTCTCGATCCAAACATGGAGTGCTGACGGTCAAAATACCACTGTTCAAGTATAAGATACCTGAGTACCTCATCGGCACGCACCTCACCCTCGACTTCGACCACTATCTCTTCGCCGGTGTCCACATCGACAACTGTCTGGAGCGTAGTTTCGGCCCCGAGCATTCTCTGAATATCCTCAAGCTCACGGGGGACCTGGAATTGTTCGTCGGTATAGGCGACTATTTCTTCGTTCTCAATCGCGTTCAGAAGTACGTTAACCAGGTTCATTCGCGGCCCGAAAGGCTCGGTCGGAAAATAGAGGGGGTGGTTAACCTTTTCCCGCAGGTCGATCATTCTCCAGATCATCTTTGACCACACCACATCTGCTTCGCGCAGGTGCGGCAGGGGGACCGCTCTTCTGTAAGGTACATTCTCCTTTTCGTAAATGCTTCCCAGTGTAAGGTCCTGCGATCTGACCTCACTGCTTCCCGACAGGAAAAATCCTGTCACGACCAATAATATAACTGCTGACTTCTTCATTGTGCTGATTGTATATGTTCATTTTAAACTTGGTTGTCTTCTAATCTATGGTAAAGCTGACTGTCGGCAGCGGCCTCTCTTCACCGGCCGGCCCGACTGCCCTGATGTTGTCAAAGAATACCCTTGAGCCCCTTCCGGCAGTGCGTATAAGCTCTCTCTGCGCATCGGTAATCCGGTTGTTGTTTGATGTCTCCTCCCTCAGGAAACCACCTATTGTCGTGGATACGGTAAACCTGGTAACGGTAAAGGAGAGGTCAAAGTCGAAATCCCTCATCTCAGCCAGTACACCGGTCTGCGCCAGCAACACTCCCCTGGCAATAGTACCGCGCTCGCGGCCTGCAACCGTGGCGACAGGATCGGGCACTGATCTAACCCGGAAGTTACGTGATCCCATATTTCTTGTTACGCCATCTATGTTGGCTGTTACCGAGACGGAAGCCGTTCCGGTACGTGCCGGCACCACGATATATTCGCTTCCCCTCACCCTTCTCAGCCGGCCGTTGTTGATAGTTGCGTTGATCTGGCCAGCCCCCAGTCCGGGAACAGATATTTCAACCGGATTGTCAATACCTGTATAGAATACGTTCATTGCGGTAGGTGATACGATAAGATGCGATTCGGCAACGTGGTACTCTCCCTCAAAAGGCCTGCTGATAAACGACCCGTCGGGTGCACGCAACCGTATCAGTCCACCCCACCTGTGATCACCCAGCGAAGCGGGCCTGGCACGGTAAATGCCTCTGCCATGTTCTACGGGTAGAGTGTCGGCACGTCCCACCATTTCATAATCTATTGTTCCGTCCTCCAGCTCCACCTCCCGGTACTGACCTATCATGATTTCAGGTGCCTGCGTGGTGTCAAAGGCTGCTATGAACACACTGGCCTCAAACTCATCGCCCCTGAAAACGTAGTTGGAACGGGGTATTACCGTGGCTTCAAGCGCGTTGAACATGAATGATCCGGCATCAACCTGGTTGAGAAGGTATGTTATCATGTCTGCCTCGGCATTCCTTACATCGCCCTGCATTTTTGACATGAGGGTAATTGCTGCTATTGTCGGCATATAATAGAAGTGGTGCCTTTCCCAGCTCACCGTTGCACCTTCCCTTGCCGGCGGGTCAGAGGTATCGAGGGTTGTTTCTATTGCCTGGATAATGCCTTCATCCCTTGGGTCGGCCAATGAAATAAGGAAATCCCTCAGTTCGCCTATTGAATTCCTGAGCTGGGTAGCTTTCATGTTTGTCTCGGGGAAGCCCATAACCTGCCAGGGAGGATTTGTACTCTCCTTGGCCCTGATATTTGCACCAATAATTGATCCGTCATCAGCAATTGCATCAGTATTGGCACCTTCTGCCCTGATAACGATCTCCTGCTTAAGTTCCTGGATGTAATCAAACATCTCATCCGACCTTGCCCTGACTTCATCCGCTTTTTCTTTCCATGGCCTCACTCGTACGGGGTTCTCTGCCATACGCCTTGCAAACTCACGGTAAATTGCTTGGTTTTGTCGTGTAAAATTCTCTGTGGTTTTGGTAAGTCCCTCATCAACCACAACAAAAGCTTCGAGCACTTCAACCGATACGTTCAGTGCCAGCATAGCCATAAGCACCAGGTACATCATACCTATCAGTTTTTGTCTCGGGGTTTCTTTTCCACCAGCCATAACGGGGATAGTTTTTTGTTTCGGTTACTTGTTTCTGCTTACGACACTCATGGCCGACAGCATATTGCCATAAATGGAGTTCAGGTCTGCAAGGTTCCTGCTTAACTTGCTTATCTCTTCCTTATACTTTTCGGTCTCCTCGACTGATGTTTTAAGGTTACCTGTAATTTTACTGAAATCGCCGTATAGCTCCTGTGAATCCTTGAGGTGCTCGTTGTTGTTCTGAAGTTGTAGCTCGTAAACGGCGTTCAGGGCGGACAGGTTCTTGTTTATAGCACCAAGCTTTTCGCCGATGCTCTTGTTGCCTTCCATGATTGTCGAGTGCTCGGTGTTTATTGAATCCCTGAGCTGATCATACGATGTTACAAGCTGGTTTGTCGAATTATCTATCAGTTCGGAGTTCTTCTGGTAGGCATCCGAAAGAATGTCAACCTTGCCTTTCAGGTTCCTGGACGACCCGTCGAGCGATTCTGTAAGCGAGTTGACCGACAGGGCCGCATTCTTGATGTTGGAGACATACTCATTGGTTGCCATGGAGGCATCTGAAATGTCAGACAGCTTCGCCGTTGTAGCATTCAGGTTCTTGAGCCCCTGCCCGAGGCGCTCGAACAGGTCAGGAGTGATCTGGGCACTTTCAAGCATCTGGTCAAACTTGGCCAGTGCAGCCGTGCTTCCATCACCACCTCCGCCGGCATAACCTTCAGATACCCTGCCCCTTCTCTGGGGTACAGCATCATATTCGTCAGGATCTTCGCTCATTCCGGCGAGTTCAGGGTATACCAGGGTCCAGTCCACCTCCTCATGAAGAGGTTCAAAAGCCGACAGGAAGAATATCATGGCTTCGGCACCAAGTCCGACCGTCAGCATGATGCCTGCTCCGGGCCAGTGCTGGATCTTGAAAAGCGCACCAAGGATAACCACGGAGGCGCCGATACCGTACATTTTCGCCATGAAGGCTTTCCATCCCGAGCTGTGAATTAATTCAGAAAACTTCATTTCTCTTGATTTTAGGTTTCAATATCAGATTTTTTTTTACAACCAAATAACATGTTTATCGCGCCCCTCCAAGATAGGAGCGTACGTTCCTGAACCCAACGTATGATTTTGTTGTATCCTGGTATTCATAGGTACGGGTACTTACCTGCAGGTAATAAGCAACATCCTTCCATGACCCGCCCCTGACGACCTTTCTTTTCAGGGCCGGCGGATCCTGGGGCAGTGCATTATAGGTGTAATTGGGGTTCATGTCGTGAGCAAAGGTATAAAATGATTCGTCGTATGCATTTTCGGTCCATTCTGCAACGTTGCCGGACATATCGTAAAGTCCGTAGTCATTGGGCTCAAACGATGCGACAGGTGCGGTATAGAGCCAACCGTCGTCGGTGTAATTACCCCTCATGGGCTTGAAGTTGGCAAGGAAGCATCCTTCCATGTTCCTGGTGTAGGGCCCTCCCCACGGATACATTGAGAGGGGGATCCCTCCACGGGCGGCATACTCCCACTCAGATTCCAGGGGTAGCCTGTAATTCTGCACATATCCCTGGCCTCTCCTTGCCAGATGCTCGTTAAGGTAGTTAGTCCTCCATATGCTGAAGGCCTTTGCCTGCTTCCAGGTAACACCCACAACAGGATAGTCGTCATATGCAGGGTGCCAGAAATACATTTCTGCCATTGGTTCATTATATGAGTAGGTGAAGTCGTGTATCCATACAAGGGTATCCGGATATACATGGACCTGGTCGCGGAGCACGAACGATGATCGGTCGACGATAGGTACCTCTTCGCCCAGCTGGTTGTAGAACACACCCTCATACTGTCCTGTTTCCGGGTTCCATCGGTTTGACGCGCGGGCTGCCTGCTCATAGTCAACCCAGAAATACTCATATACAAGTTTCCTGGTGTCAATCTCTTTTCTCCTGTAGAAACGTTCATGTTCCGGATAGTACATATCCTCCAGCGCTTCGACAATTTCCGGGTCTCTCATGTCGATTCGCGGGCGCCAGTTAAGCCTGGGCGGATCTATCTCATTACCCAGGTCATCCTCCATTATAATAAACTCATCGAAACCGTATTCGCCCAGCATTCTCCTCATCATGGAGTCACGTACATAGTACACGAACTGCCTGTACTTGTTGTTGGTCATTTCGGTTTCGTCCATCCAGAAGGCATCTACCGAAATGGTCCTGGCGAAGGCATTTTGCGAGAACATAACGTCTTCGTCATTGGGCCCCATTATGAAATGGCCCTGTGGAATGAAAACCATCCCGTACGGATCGGGTTCATGCCATCTTTGTCTTCCCTCTACGCCAATCAGCTCTCCGCTGGGCGCTCTGCCGCATCCCGTAAGGATTACAGCGGCAAGGGTAACTGCAAAAAGAAATCGTTCCATGTGTATGATAATATAGTTATAAATCCTTAATTTTCTGATCCTGCCATTGTCCTGCCGGCCTGGGCTTTTTTATGCCGAAGGGCCGGTGTCGGGTAATTATCTGTTTTTCTATAAAATTCTAATGCTTCTGTAACGCTGAGGTGTCCTGTCTCTGTCAAGTTCAAAACAGTACCTCAGGAGGAACTCATGTGTTCCCTTGTTGTGACGTATGATAGCTGTTGTTGAGAAATCGTAGGAATAGCCGATATTGATACCGTTAAAAAGCTCTATGCCGGCCATGCCAACGATGGCAGACCCGTACCTGTAAAAAAGGCCTCCCCACAACCTGTTCTCATAATCTATTATTGCTCCCAGGTTCAGCTGGGTTATTACCCCGTCGGTCTGGACCAGCAGGGTCGGCAGCGCGCTGAGCGAGGGATTTCTCATCTCAAGGTTGTAGCCGGCGGTAAGATAATAATGCCTGCTCAGGAACGGCCTTGCGGTTTGCGTATATTCTACCGCGGGCTGATTTATATGTGTGCTTGATATTCCTACATACAGATCGTCGGTATAATAAAATATGCCGGCTGAGAAATCAGCCGTTAGCGCACTTTCGTTGCCGGCGGGAATTGAAGGGTCGCCGGAAGGAGGTGTATAGGCATCGGCAGCCGGTACGAACCAGTCGGCTTCGAGAGTTGAGTTTATCATCCCGAACCCGATTCCGACACCCAATTTTCCTGTTCCGGCATCAATCCTGAGAGCATAAGAACCGGAGATGCTGAGATTAGTCTCAAAACCCAGTTCATCGCTCAGTATATGCAGGCCTGCCCCGTGATCGGCACCGAAAAGCCTGAAAGGGGAGTTTACCGTAAACAATGACGAAACCGGGGCCCCTTCGAAACCCATCCATTGCTGCCGGTTAACAGCTGTTGCGCATATTGCATTTTTGCTACCCACGTATCCCGGATTGAACATCATAATATTAAACATACTCTGGCTGAACTGAGGGTCCTGTTGTGCATCTGCCAGGAAACCCATCAGTATAAATAAAACCAGGCTAAAAATTCTTTTCATACCTGCCGGTGCTGCTTTTTACAAGTGTTCAGTTTTTTTTATTAGTTGATTGTAAAGAAAATAAAAAAAACCATTTCACACAAATAATTAACATTACCGGCATTTTACTCGTTGGTATTTATACTGACGACATAGCGGTAATGTTACCTTAGATGTAAAAAAAATGAAAATATTTTACGAAAAAAAGTTCAGGCATATTGTAATAAGCTGATGGGCAGGGTATAACATTAAAAAGGGTTGTGCTGGCGTTCAGTCCGCTTCTGTGGTTGCCGTTGTCAGAGTCAGTGATTTACCTTCCTGAAGTTTTGCCACCACCTTTCGGGGACCTCCTGCCTGCATGCTCTCTGGTAATCTTCATAGGAACATGCTACCATAAGGCTTTTGGGCAGCTTTGAAGATGGCACCTCCATCCACCAGCGGTCGGTTTTGGTGCTTTTGTAAAAAACTATCTCGCTTCCGGTCTCGGAAAGGTTAACGATAAACTTGGTACATTCTCTTGAGGAGGTAAAAGGATATTCGCCGTCTCTTTTACCGAAGCCTTCGATAAAATACCATGCAACCTGGGCTGCAAGGCGCGCGGTATGGTCTCTGATGTCGTATTTGCCCAACCAGTTGGTTATTGCAACGGCACTCAGTCTCTCACTTTTTCCGGCGTACCATGCCATCTGGCAGACCTCTTCGCCGTGGAAGCCGCTGGGTGAGGGGAACAGGGCGGCGGGGGCATCGGATTGCCTTACAGACGACATGCTGATGACCAGCAGGTCGGTATCGCGCAGCACCGGCTCGGTCTCCCTGAGGTCATCCCTTACCATGCCGAGTCTGATGTTGTCAAACATAAGGTCTTCCAGCAGCCTGGTTTCTGACGGGCCCGTGAAATATGACTGGTAGCCTATATTGGAGTAATTGAACAGGTACTTCGATTTGGATGCTATTATATTGCTCAGCCAGGATTGCACGGGAGGTGAATCGGGAAAATGGTCGCCCGCCATCCCGGGCCGGCTGTCGACTGATGTCAGGTTGATGACCCTCTTGTTCTGTTCATAGGCCCTGAAAAGCCCCAGAGCCAGGTCAGATGCTCCCCCCAGCAGCAGGGGTACGGTATTCCTGCCCAGAAGGACCGACGCAGTGTAACGTATGGCGGCAATGCTGTCGTTATGTGTTTTACCTGACCTGAGGTTGCCCAGGTCGACTATCTTCAGCTTATCAGACGGCTTCGAAAGGTTGTAAAGAGATTCCCTGGCCCGGTTTGCTGCCTCGCTGCAGTTATCCATGTGGCTGCCCCGGTACTCGGAAATACCGATAATGGCAATATCGGCCTTTTCCCAGTCGGGAAATTTAGCTTTGGGGTAGTACCCGCTGATACCGGCGCCGAAAGCATTGCTGACGCCCAGACGGTAATTATGCCGTTCAGGCACAGTGTCAAAATAATCGGCCAGTTCCATTTGATATTATTTTTTTGATGCCGGTTTATCCTTCTGTTTTTTGATTATCTCCATGCATTCTTCGCTGCTGAGTGCTGCAGGGTCAATATCTTTCGGTATCCGGTAATTCTTTTTGCCGTACGATATATAAGGGCCCCACCTCCCGTTCAGTATGGCCAGGCCTTCCGGTTTGTCGAACACCTTTATTATCTTCTCACGTTCTGCTTTCCGTTTCTCCTCTATAAGCTCGACTGCCCTCTCCAGGTTGACCGACCAGGGGCTGTCGGTCTCTTTTCTGAGAGATACGAATTTGTTGTCATGCCTGATATAGGGGCCGAAACGCCCTATACCCGCAACAACCTCCTTATCTTCGTATTTTCCAAGCTTTCGCGGAAGAGAAAAAAGATCGAGAGCCTCCTCCAGGGTGATGGTCTCCAGGCGCTGCTCCTTCCTGAGAGAGGCAAATCTGGGTTTTTCATCGTCGCCGGTTTCGCCTATCTGTGCCATGGGGCCGAAGCGCCCTATCTTAACGTATACATTCTTGCCGCTTTCCGGGTCAACTCCCAGTAAACGCTCTCCCTGGCTTCTCTCAGTGGTTTCAAGCGTGTGCTCCACCTTTTTGTGGAAAGGGTCGTAAAACTTTCCTATCATTTCGGGCCAGGAAAGCTTTCCCTCGGCTATGTGGTCAAACTCCTCCTCGACGGTGGCGGTGAAATTATAATCCAGTATGTCTTTGAAGTTGGATACCAGAAAATCGTTGACAACCATACCTATGTCGTTGGGGAAAAGTTTTGCCTTCTCCCTGCCTGCCATCTCGGTGCGGGTAATGGAGTTGATGCTGCCCGATGAGTCAAGCTCAACAATATTGTATTTGCGCTCTGTTCCGGGCCTGTCCTCCTTTACCACGTAGCCCCTGTTCTGGATTGTCGATATTGTAGGGGCGTAGGTAGAGGGGCGCCCTATACCGAGCTCCTCCAGCTTCCTTACAAGGCTTGCCTCGGTATACCTCGGGGGGTGCTGTGTGAACTTTTCAGTTGCCGCTATTTTCAAAGCCGACGGCCTGTCACCCTTTTTAAGGGGCGGCAGCATCGAGGCTCCATTCTCTTCAGGCTCTTCGTCGGAGGATTCTACATATACCCTGAGGAAGCCATCAAATATCAACACCTCGCCGCTTGCCTGAAAATTTTCATCGGTTGTCGATATGTCTATTGTTGCAGTTGTTTTTTCAAGGAGCGCTTCGCTCATCTGTGAGGCGATGGTTCTTTTCCATATCAGCTCGTAGAGCTTCTGCTCGGCAGTGTTGCTTCCTTCAATCCTGTTCTCTAAATAGGTGGGCCTTATAGCTTCGTGCGCTTCCTGGGCTCCCCGGGTTTTTGTCTTATATCTGCGGTTGTTAACGTACTTTTCGCCGAACTCCTTACCTATAATGCCGGCAGCCGATTTAAGGGCTGAATCGGACAGGTTCAAAGAATCGGTCCTCATGTATGTTATCTTTCCTGCTTCATACAGCCTCTGCGCCAGTGCCATGGTTTGAGAGACAGAGAACCCGAGCTTTCTTCCTGCCTCCTGCTGGAGCGTGGAGGTGGTGAACGGGGGTGACGGCGATCTTTTCGATGGTTTGGTGGTAATGCCGGTAATTGTATATTCTGCTCCCCTGCATTTTTGAAGAAACTCAACTGCACTCTCTTTTGAAGGGAGCCTTTTGGGCAACTCGGCCCTGAACTGTGTTTTTCCCTTTTCGCCCGAATCAACCTCGAAGACCGCTGTTATTCTGTAAGAGGAGGTGGCCCTGAATGAGAGTATCTCACGCTCGCGTTCAACAAGCAGGCGCACGGCAACCGACTGCACCCGGCCGGCCGAAAGTGCGGGTTTTACTTTTTTCCACAGAACAGGTGAGAGCTCGAAACCGACCAGGCGGTCAAGGACCCTTCGTGCCTGCTGCGCATTGACAAGTTCCATCTTTACCGGCCTGGGGTTCTCAATGGCTTTGAGTATAGCCTCTTTTGTGATCTCATGGAACACGATCCTTTTAACTCTTTCAGGCTTGATATTCAACACCTCCATGAGGTGCCAGGCTATTGCTTCCCCTTCGCGGTCTTCGTCAGATGCCAGCCATACCGTGTCGGCTTTTGCGGCACTTTTGCGCAGCTCGGTTACGACCTTCTTTTTATCGTCGGGTATAATGTACTGAGGTTGAAATCCGTTATCAATATCAATGCCGAAGTTTTTTTTGGAGAGGTCTCTTATGTGCCCGAAACTTGATTTTACAATGAAATCTTTTCCAAGGAACTTCTCTATAGTTTTCGCCTTTGCAGGAGACTCGACTATTACCAGATTGATTGCCATCTTGTTACAATTTGAAGAACTGAATAAAATTGCACAAAGTAAAGCATTTGGCTTTGTAACGTCAAAATTTTAGTGAATATTATTTACTATTTTTGTGCCCGATCGGAACGGATATTGATGGTAATGATATATAAACATGGAAAAAGAAACAAATAACAAAACTGACAAAAAAAGGTTCAGGATATATCTTGCAGCTATCTGGGGCCTTTTCCTGGTGCCTTTCCTCGCACTGGTCACAATATTCATACTGATCTCGACCGGCAGGATGGGGTTCATGCCTACCTTCGAGGACCTGGAGAACCCGCAGAACAATATTTCTTCGCAGGTTTTTTCGGCCGATGGCAAACTGCTGGGTAACTATTACCTTCAGAACCGGATATTTGTTGAATTTGATGAATTATCGGCTAATGTTGTTAATGCCCTGCTGGCTACCGAAGATATCAGGTTCAGGAGGCATGCAGGAATTGATGCACGGGGATTGGCACGGGTGGGGATAAAATCTGTCCTCCTGCAGCAGGACGCTGGTGGCGGAAGCACAATATCCCAGCAGCTTGCAAAGAACCTGTTCCCCCGCGACACTACAACATACCGCTTCGGCATAAGCCGTAAGGTCAACCTGGGTGTCTCCAAATTCAAGGAGTGGGTGACGGCAGTAAAGCTCGAAAGGAACTATACCAAAGATGAGATCATCGTGATGTACCTCAATACCGTTGATTTCGGAAGTCATTCGTTCGGTATCAAGACAGCGGCGCGCACATTTTTCAACACAACACCTGACTCCCTTAAAGTTGAAGAGGCGGCCCTGCTTATAGGTATTTTACAGAGGCCAAGCTGGCTCAGTCCTGTAAGGAATCCTGAAAGGGCCGTTGCCCGCAGGAATGTTGTGCTCAACCAGATGTACAGGTATGATTTTATTTCTCAAAGAGAGCGTGATTCGCTTTCAAGGCTCGATCTGGAGCTCGATTACCTGGTGCAGGACCATACGGTAGGGCCTGCAAGGCATTTCAGGGAGAGGCTGCGGACCCAGATCATTGCAAGGGAGCCCCGCAGGGAGAGTTATCTGTTTTATGAACGTTTCAGGGAAGATTCTATCGAATGGGCCAACAACCCCCTTTACGGATGGGTAAACAAGAACTTCAAACCCGACGGATCAAATTACAACTTATACCGGGACGGGCTCAGGATACATACCACCATTGACTCACGTATGCAGCAGTATGCTGAGGAGGCGCTTGAGGAGCACCTCGGGGAGGATCTGCAGAAGGATTTTGACGTTATCAGGAGCACATACAGCCGCAACCCCTTCTCTGACGATCTTACTGCTGAACAGGTGGACATGAACATAGATCGCACTATGAGGCGCACTGACAGGTATCAGCGTCTTAACTGGGCAGGGGTGCCCCGGGACTCGATCCTTAAGATATTCAACACCCCGGTTGAGATGAGCGTTTTCTCATGGGAAGGGGAAATCGATACGGTGATGACCCCGATAGATTCGATATGGCACTACAAGAAGTTCCTGCGTTCGGGCTTCATGGCCATGGACCCGCACAGCGGACATGTAAGGGCTTATGTGGGGGGGCCGGATTACACCCATTTCAAGTTTGACCACGTAAGCCTCGGGCGCAACCAGGTAGGATCGATTTTCAAGCCCTTCCTTTATACTCTTGCCATGCAGGAGGGATTTGAGCCCTGTACCATGGCTCCCAATGTGCCGCAGTCGTTCGAGGTTAACGATTCGATCTGGACACCCCGCAATGCCGGCCCGACCGATTTTGACGGAACGATGGTTACTCTCAAATGGGGCCTTGCCAATTCTGTCAACAATATATCGGCGTGGCTGATGAAACAGTTCAACCCTCCCGCGGTAATTGATGTCGCCAGGAAGATGGGGGTGCACAGCCCCATTGACCCGGTACTGTCGGTGTTCATGGGCACATCTGACATAACACTTTATGAGATGGTATCGGCTTTTTCCACCTATGCCAATCAGGGTGTCTATAATTTCCCTATGATCGTGACACGGATAGAGGACCGGCACGGAAACGTGCTTGCCGAGTTCCAGCCCCGGGTTGAAGAGGCTATATCAGAGGAGGCCGCCTACCTTATGATCAACTTGCTTCAGTCGGTCGTCGACGACGGCACCGGCCGCCGGCTGAGGTTAAGGTACGGGTTCAGCGGTGAGATGGCGGGCAAGACCGGTACCACCCAGCGGTTTTCAGACGGCTGGTTCATCGGGATCGTGCCGCAGCTTGTGGCAGGGGCGTGGTCCGGAGGTGAGGACCGGGGCATAAGGTTCAACAATATCAGCCAGGGGCAGGGGGCCAACATGGCATTGCCGATATTCGCCCTGTTCATGGAGAAGGTTTACGCTGACGAAACACTTGAAATTACAGAGGAGGATAAGTTTGAGATGCCTCCCGGTTTCAGCATCAACCTCGATTGCGAGAGGGTGTTCAGGTCGGCTCCGGTCAGGCGTTACGATGACTTTATTTTTTAGGCTTCCCGGCCGGAAGGCAGGGGTAGTGGCACTTTTCGCAACCTTTATTTTTTCTGGCTGAAAAGGGTTTTGAATACCTGCTCAACCTTGCCTGCCCGAATTATCTCTATCCCGTTTTTCCCCTTATTTGCAGGCCTGCCTGCGGAGGAGACAACAATTTTTTTAAATCCCATTTTAGCCGCTTCGGAAATACGCTGGTCAAGCCTGCTTACAGGGCGTATTTCGCCCGACAGCCCCACCTCCCCGGCAAGGCATACGTCCTGCCTTACAGGGATGTCGGTATCCGATGAGAGAATGGCCGCGATAACAGCAAGGTCGGCCGCCGGGTCGGTCACCTTCAGTCCCCCGGCCACATTAAGGAACACATCCTTGGCCGACAGCCTGAAACCGGCTCTCTTCTCAAGAACTGCAAGGAGCATGCTCAGCCTTC